>JBGQHD010000015.1:0-16631 GCA_041497795.1 Planctomycetia bacterium | reverse complement strand
CCCGCATCGAGGCCCGCCAGGCAACCTCGCTCTTTCGCCAGCCCTCGGGAAGCGAGAGCTTGTCCTGCATGGTCTTATCGCCGCGCTGCCAGGCGATCTCGATCGAGCCGGTGCGCGGCGCGCGGTCGAGTGCGTACTGCGCGTCGCCGAACGAGTGGATCGGCACGCCGTTCAGCCGCCGCACCACGTCGCCGGCTTGCAGCCCGGCCGCAGCGGCGGGTGACTTGTCGGCGACGCTCTTGGCGACGTTGCCGCGATCCTGCTCGAGCGTCAGGCCGAGGTTTTCCGGCGGCGGGAAGCGAAAGATCATCTCGCGGTCCCACTTGCCGCTGCGCCGCAGGTCGTTGTTGAGGACTTCCTTCACTTGGTGGCAGTGCAGACAGCCGCGGGCGAAAGACCGCGCCGCGACGTCCCGCAGGTATTTGGGCGACTCCTGCGACTTGGGGGCGAAGTCCAGCAGCTCGTCCTTCTTTTCGCGGGCGTCCTTCCGGCGAGCATCCTTCCGGCGGTCGTGGACCGCCAGCACCGACTCCATCGTGTACCGCAGCCCGGCGATCGAGTGCCGGCTATCGGCGTTCTTGCCGTCGCGGCCGCCGTAGCGGGCGTAGACCCTGTCCTGGTCGTCGAGGAAGAAGACCATGAAGGTGACGTCGAGATCGAACTCGAACACGTTCAAGTCCAGATGATCGACGCGCGGCGATCGCACTCGCACGAACTTGTCGGCGAGCTCCTTGATCCCTTCCAGACGGACAACCTGCCCGTCAAATTCTTGGCAGTCCGCTCAAGGCAGGCAGCGAATCACCACCATCAGTGGCTTTCCCTCCGTGCGGGCCCGTTCTTTGCCCGCGCTGAGGCTCGCCAGCCAGCCATGCCGTGGGGCCTCCGGATCGTCGTCGTCCCGCCCGCGGAATTGGGCCGCCGCCGGCCCCTGGCCCAGGAGCATGATGGCCGCAGCGAGGAGGGAGACAACGAGGAGACGCGCGACGGGGACAGGGACACCGCTTTTCATGCAGGACTCCGGGCGTGACAGGTGGCAGCACCGTGCGAGTTCTCCGGCAGGCCAGTAATGTATGCTCGCGGTCGCCGGAGTTCCACATTGAACCCCGTTCAAGTCTGAGCGGCCGCAGCGATGCCGCAGCCACTCACGCAACCGCTCACTTCAGTAGTGCGACTTTCCACCAGAACGCCCATTGTAAATCTCCAACCCTGAAAGGGTTGAGATTTGCAAACTCGAACTTCGGCTTCGCGGCCCGCACGAACGCGCGCCCGCCGCGGGCCAGGTAGTACACATGCCGCGAAACCCGTCTTGCCGGCCAAGGCAGCTACGGCTTATATCCCCGTTCTATTCTCGGAGACGTTAGCGGCGCCGGCGGCAATGCCGGCAAGCTGGCGACGCTGTCGTCTGGCCGCGCGACATTCCGGCCGGGCAAGCGGATGCCCTGGACTTTGGCGAACTCACGGATGCGTCGATGAAGCGGACCTTTGGCGGGTGGCTCGACCGTATCGGACTGTATGCCTGCAGGCAGATCGCTGGCATGGCTGGTCGGTTCTCGCCCGAAGGCACGTGCCGTCTGGCAGCGGTGCTGCTCCATGCGGTGCGGCCCAACCCGCTGGGCGCGGCGACCGAGCTGGCCCGCTGGCCTGACGCCATGCTCAAGGAAGAAGCGCGGCTCGCCTTGATCCAACTGAGCAAGGACCTGGCCTTCCAGCAGGCCCAGGCGCGGAGCCGCATTCGCGAGCTGTATCTGGCCGAAATCTTCGCGGAGATCGAGGAGATCAGCGTCCCGGTGGGCGCGGTCAACGAAGAAACCGGCCACGCCAACGCCACCGACTTGCTGTTCGTCAGCGCCATCGCCCGTTGGAAGCAAGCCCGCCGGCTGCTGGAGATCGGCACCTATCTGGGCCGCACATCGTATCACCTCACGTACGCCTCGGAGGGAGCGGTCGTCACCACGGTCAATCTGCCCCCCGAGGCCGACCCGGCCTGGGGACCCTACGCGCAGCTCTATTTCCGAGGGCGAGAACGCGAGGCCCAAATCCGCCAGGTGTGGGCCGATTCCACGAGGTTGGACACCACCCCCTACCGCGGCCAGATGGATTTTGTGTTCGTGGACGGCGACCACGGCTACGAGGCGGCCCAGGCCGACACGGCCAAAGCCTTCGAGGTGCTGGCGCCCGGCGGAATCATCGTCTGGCACGACTATGCCGCCAAGTCGCCCGGCGTGTATCGCTTCTTCGAGGAGTTCACGCGGGAGCGGCCGGTGTTTCGCATTTCCAAGACGTGTCTCTTGGTGCACATCGACGGGGTCGATCCGCTGGCATTCGAGTCGATTCCCATGCGTCCCAGCAAGGAGCAGCGGAATCGCCGCAAGCAGCAGCAAGCACAAATCCGCGCCGCCTGAGGGCGCGATCAGACAGTCCTACGCCCCATGGACGGCGAGCAACGGAGCTACCACGTTGGCCGTGAACCCGCTTTTCGATCTGACCGGCCGGACGGCCGTGGTGACCGGCTGCTTGGGCAAGCTCGGCCCCGTCTGGGCGGCGGCCCTGCTCGAGGCCGGCGCCTCCGTGGCCGCGCTCGATCTGGCGGGAGCCAGGCCCTCGTCGGACTTCGCGGCCTTGGTCGAGCAGTACGGTGACCGCCGCCTCCGCGTGTATCCGGCCGACGTGACCGACCGCGCCAGCCTGCGCGATGCGCTGGCCGCCTGCTCGCGCGAGTTGAGCGAGCCGACGATCCTGGTCAACAATGCCGGCATCGATCAGCCCCCCAGTGCGGCCGGCCAGCGCCACCGCTGGCACGACATCCCGGCCGACGTTTGCCGGCGAATCCTCGACGTGAACCTGCTGGGCACGTTCGTCACCACGCAGGTCTTCGCAGCGCCGATGGTGCGGGCACGCCGCGGGTCGATCATCAACATCGGCTCGCTCTACGCCAGCGTGTCGCCGGATGCCCGGTTCTATGACCACCTGGGCGGCCCGAACGACAACGCCCCGAGCGACGACGCCCCCTTCATCAAGCCGCCGTTCTACGGAGCCTCGAAGGCCGGTGTCGTGAATCTCGGCCGATATCTGGCCACCCACCTGGCGCCCCACGGCATCCGCGTCAACACGCTGTCGCCGGGCGGAGTGCTCGGCGGTCAGGACGACGAATTCAAGCGCAAGTTCTGCGCCCGCGTCCCGCTGGGCCGGATGGCCGTGGCCGACGACCTGAAAGGGCCGCTGCTCTTTTTGGCCTGCGACGCCTCAGCGTACGTGACAGGCACCGAACTCCTTGTGGATGGAGGGTTCACGGCATGGTGATGGTTCTCGACGAACGGACCGCGCGGGAGAGCCCGGCTTCGGCGCCCGATACGGTGCTCAACTGGATCGGCAATCGGCTGGTGCCCGCGCGCAGCGGCGAGACGTTGACCAAGTGCGACCCGGTCACCGGCCGGTCGCTGTGCGAGGTGGCGCGGTCGCGGGCTGAAGACGTGCAGGCTGCCGTTCGCGCTGCGCGAGAAGCGTTCGAGCCCTGGTCTTCGCAAACCGTCGTGCGTCGGGGCGAGATCCTCCGCAATGCGGCGGCGGCCCTCCAGGCGCGGGCCGAGGAGTTCGCCCACGTCGTCCACGTCGAGACCGGCAAGTCGCTGAAGGACGCCCGCGGCGAAGTCGGCGCGGCGGTCGAGATGGGCTTCTTCGTCGCCGGGGAAGGCCGACGTTTCTACGGCAAGACCACCACCAGCGCCACGCCGCACAAGAACGCCTCGATCCAGCGCCAGCCGCTCGGCGTGGCCGGGCTGATCATCGCCGCCAACACGCCGATCGCCAACGTGGCCTGGAAGGCGTTTCCCGCGCTCCTCTGCGGCAACACGGCCGTCATGAAGCCGTCGGAGGACACGCCGTACACGGCCCTGGCGTTCGCCGAGCTGCTGCGCGACGCGGGCTTGCCGCCGGGCGTCTTCAATCTCGTGCAAGGCCTGGGAGCCGAGGCCGGCGCGCCGCTGGTCGAATCGCCGGAGGTCAACATCGTCAGCTTCACCGGCAGTTGCGGCGTCGGCCGCTGGGTCGCCCGCACGGCCGGCGAGCGGCTGGCCAAGGTCTGCCTGGAGCTGGGTGGCAAGAACCCGCTGGTAGTCTGCGACGACGCCGATCTGAACCGGGCGGTGGAAGCCGCCGCCCTGGCGGCCTTCTCGAATGCCGGGCAGCGCTGTGCCGCGGGCAGCCGCATGCTGGTCTTCGATTCCGTCTACGAGCGATTCAAAACGGCCTTTGTGGCCAAGGCGGAAAGCCTGCGGCTGGGCAATCACGACGGCGACGACCTGGGCCCGGTGATTAACGAGCGGCACCTGAACAATATGCTCGCGGCGGTCCGGCGGGCGGAAGCCGCGGGCGCGAGAGTCCTCTGCGGCGGCCGGCGAGCCGATGATCCGGCCCTCCGCGATGGCTACTTCATGCTCCCCACGGTGATCGAGGGGGCCGCGCACGAAGACGAGATCACGCGGAGCGAGCTGTTCGGCCCGATCACTTGCCTATACCGCGTGCGGGACTTCGACGAGGCGGTGCGGCTGGCGAACGATTCGCCCTTCGGCCTCACGGCCTCGCTGCACACCCGCAGCCTGGACCGGGCCATGACCTGGATCGAGCGCATTCGCTGCGGCGTGGCCGTCGTCAACGGACCGACCCACGGCAGCGAGCCGCACATGCCCTTCGGCGGCCTGCGGCAGTCGGGCAACGGCGCCCGCGAGGCCGGCACGGAGGCTTTGGACGTCTACTCGGATTGGAAGACCGTCTACATCAACTTTGACCCCAGCGTGGCCTGAATCATGACACGAGAAATGCACATCGACGGCGTGGCGATCGGCGACGCGAGCGACTGCTACGTGATCGCCGAGATCGGCCACAATCATCAGGGAAACCTCGACACCGCGCGGAAGATGATCGCTTCGGCGAAAGAGTGCGGGGCCTCGGCGGTCAAACTGCAGAAGCGCGACAACCGCACGCTGTTCACGCGGGCCGCGTATCACAAGCCCTACGACAGCGAGAACGCCTTCGGCCCCACCTACGGGCTGCACCGCGAGGCGCTGGAATTCGGCCAGGCCGAGTACACCGAGCTGGTCGCCTGCACCAAGCAGTTGGGCGTCACGTTCTTTGCCACGGCGTTCGACTTTCCCAGCGCCGACTTCTTGGCGGCGCTCGACAGGCCGGCCTACAAGATGGCCTCCGGCGACCTGCGCAACGTCCCGCTGCTCAAGTACGTGGCCCGCATCGGCAGGCCGATGATCATCAGCACCGGCGGGGCGTGCCTGGACGACATTCGCCGCGCCTATGACGCGATCGTGCCGATCAACCAGCAGCTCTGCATTTTGCAGTGTACGGCCGCGTACCCGGTGAATTGGGAAGAGATCGACCTGCGGGTGATCGAGACCTACCGCGAGGAGTTTCCCGAGGCCGTGGTGGGCCTGTCGGCTCACGACAATGGCATCGCCATCTCGGTGGCGGCCTACATGCTGGGCGCCCGCGTGGTGGAGAAGCACTTCACGCTCAACCGCACGATGCGGGGGACCGACCACGCGTTCTCGCTTGAGCCGGTGGGGCTGACGAAGCTGGTCCGCGACCTGAAGCGGACCCGCATCGCCTGCGGCGACGGCATCAAGAAGATCTACCCCAGCGAAGTGGCCCCGATCACCAAGATGGGCAAGGCCATCGTCGCCGCCCGGCCGCTGCCGGCCGGGCACGTGCTGGCCGAAGCAGACCTGGCGTTCAAGAGCCCCGGCGGCGGCCTGCACCCCTACCAGCTCGACCAGATCGTGGGCAGCCGCACGCTGGTCGCCCTGGACGAAGATCAAATGATCCGGCTGGAAGACCTAGCACAGACGCGTATGCGGAAAGCCGCCTGATCGCGCCGGCACCCCGATCACCCCAGCACCCCGGCTGCTGGCAGCAGCCGGGGTGCTTGACGTGGGGTAGAAAGGATCTCCGATGGACCGAGCCACCTGTATCGCGCTGATTCCGGCGAGGGCCGGGTCCAAGCGAGTGCCGGGCAAGAACGTGCGCCCGTTCTACGGCCATCCGCTGATCGCCTACACGATCGCCGCGGCGCGGCAGAGCGGCGTGTTCGACGCGATCGTGGTTTCCACCGACTCGGCCGAGACCGCGGCCATTGCCACGCACTACGGGGCGGAAGTGCCGTTTTTGCGGCCCGCCGCGCAGGCCGGCGACCTGTCGCCCGATATCCAGTGGCTGGCAGACACGCTGCGGAAGCTGCACGAGCAAGGCCGCGACTACGACGCCTTCTCGATCCTTCGCCCCACCAGCCCGTTCCGCCTGCCGGAGACCATCCGCCGCGCCTGGGAGCTTTTCATCTCCGAAGCGGGGGCCGATTCCTTGCGGGCCGTCGAAAAGTGCAAACAGCACCCCGGCAAGATGTGGGTCATTCGCGGCCAGGCCAGCCGGCGGATGACGCCGCTGCTGCCGTTTCTGCTGGAGGGCCAGCCCTGGCACAGCAATCCGACGCAAGCCCTGCCCGAGGTCTACGTGCAAAACGCCAGCCTGGAGATCGCCTGGACCCGCGTGGTGCTGGAAGGGGGCACGATCGCCGGAGAGACGGTCATCCCGTTCCCCACCCAGGGCCACGAGGGCTTCGACATCAACCAACCGGATGACATGCGCTTGGCGGACGAGCTGCTGCAATCCGGTCAGGCACGACTGCCGCGGATCGACCAGCCGGCGCACGAGGGACGCCAGGCGGCCTGAGCCTTCACGAGAGCGCCAGCCCGCGCCGAGGATGGCCGCGGCTGGATTTGCACGAGGTGAACCATGCAGCACAAGACGGAGGGAGCCGAGAATCGACAGGGCCTTGGGTCGCTGCGTTTGACCCGCCGCCGGCTGCGGGCGGTCGCGCTCCTGGCGGCGCTGGCCGCGGTCGTGCTCGTCGCTCCCTGGCGCGTGGCGCTGATCGCATTCATCGTCGTCTTGGGGGCCATCGGTTGGCGTATCCGAGACGCGGTGCGGCGATTGTCGCAACTGGCGGGCGAACTGGCGGGCGAGCGCCAGGCAAGCCAAGCAGCCGCCGCCGCCGACTACCCGCACCTCTGCCTGGCCCGCGAGCGGCACCTCGTGCCAGTCCATGAGCCGCTGGTGCTCGTGTCGCAGATCCAGCGCTCCGGAGGCACGCTGCTCAGCCAGCTCCTTGACGGCCATCCGCAGTGTCACGCTCATCCCTACGAGCTGTACACCGGATACCCCGACAAGACGATCTGGCCGGTGCTCGACTTGGCCGGCGACCCGGACGGCTGGTTCAACATGCTGTTCGAGGCGCCGGTGACCAAGTTGTTTCGAGAAGGGTACTCCAAATATGGCAAGGGCCGGGACGAGAAGCCGGAGCTGTTCCCGTTCTTGTTCCCGCCCACGTTGCAGCAGTCGCTATTCCGGCACTGCGTCGCCCGGCAACCGCCGGAGTCGCAGCGAGACGTGTTCGATTGCTTCTTCACCTCGTACTTCAACGCCTGGCTCGACAATCACAATCTCTACACCGGCCCCAAGAAATACGTGACGGCCTTTGTGCCGCGGTTGGCGATGGACGCTCAGCAGGTGGCCGGGTTCTTTGCCGCCTATCCGGACGGCCGGCTGGTGACCATTGTCCGCGATCCGCTAGGTTGGTACGTGTCGGCTCGCCGGCACGGCTCGTCGTACTGCGATCTGCGAGAAGCGATGGCCCTGTGGGCGGCTTCGACGCGGGCGGCCCTCGACGCAAAAACGCGCTACGGCAGCGCCGTGTGCGTGCTCGGCTTTACCGACTTGCTCAGCGACACGGCGGGCGTCATGCGCCGCCTGGCGGACTATTTAGGGATCGATTTCCACGCGTCGCTGCTGACGCCCACCTTCAACGGGCGGCCGATCAAGGCCGACTCCAGCTTCGTGGTCCCGGACTACGGCGTTCTCCAGGCGCCTTTGCACCGGGCCCAGTCCGAATTGACGGCGGCGGAAGTCGATTACATCGACCAGCAGGCGGCCGACCTCTACGCCCAATCGCTGGCGGCAACCGACGGTCATCGCCTGGCCGCGTAAGCTCCGGCGAGGTCATCACCGCGCGCTCACCATCGTACTCGTGCTCGTGCTCGTGCTCGTACTCGAAGGCGGCATCCGTTCGAGCACGAGCACGAGCACGAGGATTGGTAGTCCGCCACTCCGCCGCGCCTGGCGCTGCCCTCCTCGGCAATCAGCCGTCCGGCCAGCATTACGCACAGATCCGTTCGATCATGTACGCCAGCGACTTGCGGTAGGTCAGCCAGCCGAGAACCAGCGCTGCGGCGGCCAAGGCGGCGCACGCCGCGAACCCGGGACCCAGCGATAGGGGCAGGCCGGCCAGCGACTCGCGGGCCACGACGAGCACCGGCGTGAGCGGATTGACGGCATTGATCGCCCCAATGGTCGAACCGTGCGCCGCCTGCTCGTACATGACCGGTGTCACGAAGAACCACATGCTCAAGAGCAAGGGCAGGCACATCTCCACGTCGCTGTAGAGGCCCGCCAGCGGCACCAACAGCAGCCCCATCGCCGTGCCCAACAGCAGCAACAGCCCAATCGCCAGCGGAGTGAAGAGCATGCTCAGGGAAGGATGCACGCCGTAGATCGCCAGCGCCACGGCCACCAGCGCCAGCCGGATCGCCAGGTTAAACAGCACCTCGCCAAGCTTGGCGAGAATAATGGCTTCGTAAGGAAACCGAATTCTGGCCAGCATCGGCTTGGCGGCCGTCACCGCCCGCATCGGGCCCTGGATCGCCTCGGAGAACGTCTGCCACAGCACCGTGCCCAGCAGCGCGAAGACCGGATAGGGAATCGACGTGTTGGCCGTGTTCACGATGCCCGCCTCGCCGGCCAGCATGAAGCTCAGCGTCATCATGATCGGCGGGACCACGGCCCAGACGTAGCCCAGAAACGACTGGCGGTACTTGGCGCTCAGGTCGCGATGCAGCATCCGCCACGCCAGCTCGCGCGCCGTCCAACAGTCCTTGGCCATGCGGACCAGCGGATTGCCCCGCAACGTGCTGTCGTCATGGGGCGTGTAAACGGTCCAGGGAGATTCGGGCACGATCGTGTCAGGCATGGCGGCAATGACCGTGTTGACGGCGTTGGCAGCAGCGGGGAGCAGGTCCCGGCACGAAAGAAGGGCCGGCATCTTGGCCGACGGCCTGTGGCGGGACAAGGCGGGTTCGCGCTCGGTAACGGGCCTTTTTTCCAGATGCGAATGGGGCATTAGCGATGCTTGCGGCGGCGATCGAATCTGCTCTCGGTCCGCGGGCATGGTCCGCTCGTCACTCTAAGACCTCCCTCGGCAATCCTTTGCGCCCAAGGTTCGCCCCGCGGTCTGGCAAAGCCGTTCCGGTTAGTGAAACTGTTCCGGCAGCGCCGAGCAGTATCAAAGACGACGATTGGGCCGTCGATAACCTGCTATAGCCGGTGAAGACCGTACACCCGGCACGCTTGGCCTTTCCGCGAATCCCGCTGCGGACGGACCAGGCGGTTCCGGCCAATTTCGCGATACCGGCTGCGTCGCCGGTCCTGGCACATCACTTGGTTATTGCGAGGACGTGACATGCACTGCACACGGAAGGCATGCTGTTTGGTGGGCGCGGCGGCGCTGGCCGCCTGGCTGGCGGCGGCGCCGGTCCAAGCCCAGGGGAGCTACCGCCTGGTCGCTCACCAAAACGCTCACCAGAATTCCACCGACGACGGCGAGGAAACCTCGGAGCTGCGCTCCGACATCTCGGAGCTGCGGTCCAACATGAATGCCACCGTGAACGGTGGCTACGATCAAGGCCCAGGGTGCGGCCCGGGGTGCGGCTGCGCTCCGGCTTGCGGCTGCGGCTGCGAGCAGCACTGCGGCGGCTGCGACTCCTGCGGCTGCGACACCTGCGGCGGTGACGACTGCGGCGGCGGCGGTCATGGCGACTGCGGCGGCGGCACCTGCGGCTGCTTCGAGCCCTGCTGCCACTCGTCGGGTTATTGGGCCTCGGCCGAGCTGCTCTTCTTCCGTTATCACCGCGCCGACGGCGTGCGCGCGGGCGTTGACCCACCAGAAAACGTCGAATTCGATTTTGAAACAACCCCGCGCATCACGGTCGGTTGGGTGCGCGACGACGGCCTGGGCGTCCGAGCCCGCTACTGGGAGTTCGACCACAACGCCGCGGCCTTTGGTCCCGGCGAAGTCGGTACGGACATCCAAGTGGATACCTTCACCTTCGACTTTGAAGCCTTCGATACCTTCTGCCTGAACCGCAACTGGAACCTCGAACTGGCCGCCGGTGTCCGGTACGTGGAATTCCTCGAGGTGATGCACGACCTGCCGCCGAACGGTGAAGGCAATGAAACCCGCCTCAACAGCTTCTCCGGTTGGGGCGGTGTGGCCAGCGCCGAGCTGCGGCGCTGCATCGGCGCGAATGGCAACCTCTGGGTTCGCGCTCGCCTGGCGATCCTGATGGACGACAAGGACATTTTCAACGACAACGGCGGTCAGCAAGTCCGTCTGCTGGACGCGACCGTGGGCATGACCGAGCTGGCCTTCGGTTACGACTATGTCATGCCGCTGTGTGGCGGTGCCTACGCCTTCGCCGGTGTCCAGGCCGAGTGGCAGAACTGGTACAACTTCTCCAGCGGCTTCGAAGACACGGCCAACACCGAGGACTTCGCCGGCCCGGCCGACGTCGGCTTCGGCGGCTTCGGCGTCCGAGCCGGTATGGCCCGCTAGTCTTCGCGGCAAGTCCTGCCGCGCGACGCGGCAGCGGTTCACAACGCCTTCTCACGACGAAAACGCGGCCCGCCCGGGCCGCGTTTTTGTTTGCGCTCGCCCCCGATGCCTTTTAATGTGGTCGGGTCACTCCGTGACCCGCTTCCGGTCACGGAGTGACCGGACCACAAGCCTTTCGCGGAGCCAGATGGCTGCTTCAGGGCGTCTCGCGGGGCTTGGGAGCGCGGCCTGCGGCGAAAGGCCAATCGCTCGGCTGATATGCAACGGCTGCCAGGTGGTCGGTCTTCTTGAGCGACTGCCCCTCGGCCACGCTGTGCATCGCGGCGTCGAGAATGCCCGTGGTCAGCAGCGTGCGCTCCACCGGGTAGGCCGGCTTGCCCGTGTGGATCATGTGCTCGATGGCCCGCAGCAGGTGGGCGAAGTGCCCATAGGGCTTGCCGTCTTGCAGCTCGAAGCGGGTCGCGCGCGGCTTGCTCTCGCCCTTGAGCTTGACGGCGATGGAGAACTCATACACCAGGCCGGCGTTCATGGCCACGGCGGCGCGGAGGCCGCCGCGATACTCGATCAGGTAGAGGACCGTGTCCTCGGCGATGGGCTCGCCGCGCTTCTTGAGGCGGCGCAGATCCGTGTCGCCGGCGGCCTCGAACAGCTCGCGCGACCAGCGGCCAGCCTTCTCGGCCTTGACGATCTCCTCGCCCTTCACGGCTTGCACGCTGACCACGCCGGTTTCGCCCCCCTTGCGGCGCTCGACCATGCACTGCAAGCACTCCAGGGCGTGAAAGCCGTACGCCTCCAGCCCGCCGTAGCCGTGCATGAGGGCCGATTCGATCTCGCAATCCCTCGGCAACTCCAGCGGCGGCACGCGCCAGGCCACCGGCGCGGACGAGCCGGCCATGAAGGGGATCTTCAGCTCCCGGGCCGTGTCGTGCATGTGCTTGGCGTCGGCCCAGTTGTAGGCCAGGTGCTTGTCGCTGAAGACGGGCACTACTTTCCCGTATTTCTTGAACGCCGCCACGATGCCGTCGAAGAACCGCCGCCGCGGGTACATCACCTGGCCCGTG
The DNA here is from genome assembly GCA_041497795.1 of Planctomycetia bacterium. Taxonomy (GTDB): domain Bacteria; phylum Planctomycetota; class Planctomycetia; order Pirellulales; family S012-138; genus JBGQHD01. The sequence goes on along the minus strand of JBGQHD010000015.1, from coordinate 4,844 downwards.
TCCTTCGTCGCCGAGTAAGTGCCGTGCTCGCCGATGGAGAGCACGCCGGCGACGGCGATCTTGCCGGTGCCGAGCGTAAGGGCCTCGTCGATACTCTTGGCCAGCAGGAAGCCGTGCTTCCGCTGGAGCGCGCGGCTGATGTCGCTCGCGGGCACCTGGTCGGTGAAGAGCGAAACGAGCTTCAGGTCCGGCCCCGCGCCGCCGCCTTGCTCGTAGCCCTCAAGGATCTTGCCGACAATCACGTCGGCGTGGGAGTTCACGCGGTACTCGGTGACGATGGCCGCGACGGGGAGCTTCTCGCGCGGCTTGGGGGGAGGGTCGGCACACCAGGCGGGCACTGCAATCCCCAGCCCGCCAGCAGCCAGGCCGACGTGCAGAAAGTCGCGGCGGTCCAAGTAATTCATGTCACACTCCCAGTCTCAAGCAAGCTGTAAGGTAACCGCCACAGCGGCATAGACGATGACTCCCATGGCGATCGCCCTGCGGAAAACCTTGCGCTCCCAAAGTGGGTCTCGCGGCGGGCAGGTAAATGCGTTCTTGTCTGCCCCTCGGCGAAAGCGCCGCAGAAAGACGGCTTCTGCACTCGAATACATGATGAGCGGCCAAAGGGCCGAAGCAGCAACCCAAATGACGGTCATCGTCAGATCGGTGTTGCGGAGGGCAGCCAGGAGGCCACCCAGAACGCCGCCGACAGTGGAGAAAACCAGGAGCTTCCAAAACGCGGCCTCGAAGCGATTTCCGCTCTGATCGGAGAATTCCGCCGTCTTGAGGAACGCGAAGAGGCGGTCGCGGTCGTAGCCCTGCGTGAGGCCGCGCACGTCAAGCGCCGCTTTGAGCAAGCGCACCAGGTGCCCGACCCCTTCGAGCGAGAACATGACGCGGATGGTCTCCTCGCCCGAGCGGATGCGAAGGCAACCCGACGCGTAGGTTAGATGATGTGGGGTGTCGATCAACATCTGGTCGCTAAACGGCAGGCGTTTCTCGTCGCTGCGCGTCCGGTACACGAAAGCATTCTCTTCCAGGACAACGCTCACGCCCGCCTGTTGATAGTACACCCACCACATGGCGGCTCCTCCGGCGACCAAAAGAAGCAACGCGCCCGCAGAGCCCAAAAAGAGGATCGGGTCGCTCAGGACACGAGAAACCCAGACCTGAGAAACCAAGGTCTCCGTCAGAATCGCCACGACCGCGGTGCCGCAGAAAATGGGAGCGACATACTGCATGCAGCGAATGACCTTGCGGCACCGGTACTCCGTCGGCTCGGCACCGATGCCCCAGGCCTCGCAGTTTTCGTCTGCGGGCTGCGGCGCAGCATAAGGGTTATCTGCCTCGAAAGTCATCGCAGTGCCGGATAACATTCCTGGTTACCGGGTGTCGATTGCATGACGAATTTCGTCTAGCTGGTGTTCACGACTAGCCGACTCGCCGCAGCAGCGTGACTCGCCCGGTCGCCACCCACTCCACGACGAAGATGTTGCCGTCCTTGTCGAAGCAGGCGTCGTGCGGGTGGACGAACTTGCCGGCCGGCCACAGCTCCGGCTGCGTGCGGATCGGCGTTTGCCCTTTGTCCAGGCTGGCCACCACCTTTTCACGCCAGGCCTGGTCCTCGCCCAGGTGGACGATCGCCCGGTTGTGCTTGTCGAAGATGCTCACGCGGGCGTGCAAGTCGGGCACCAGCAGCTCGTCGCCGCGGATGTCGAAGTGGGCCGGGAATCGCACGTCGGTCACGATCTCGCCCGGCTGGCCGTCGCCCGAGAAGTAATGCAGCCGGGCGTTGGCCCGGTCGGCCACCACCAGGGTCGGCTTGCGGCCGGGCCGGTCGTCCCACCACGCGCCGTGCGGGGTTTGCAGCTTGCCGACGTCCTTGCCCGGCCCGCCGAACGTGCGGACCCACTTGGCATCCTTGTCGTATTGATGGATGTAGTGCGAGCCGTAGCCGTCGGCCACGTAAAAGCCGCCGTCGGGGGCGAAGGCCACATTGGTTGGCTGAAAGCCCTGCACATCTTTATAGACGCCGGCTTCCTTGGGATAGCTCTTCTTCCAAACGTGCTCCCCCTTGAGGTTCGTCTTGATGACCTCGCGGTGCGAACGGTCGCAGAGGTAGAGGAACTCCTCGCCCCCTTCCTTGCGGATGTCGATGCCGTGCCCGCCGGGGTAGATTTCCTTGCCGAACGATCGCACGAATTTGCCGCTGGGCTCGAAGACCACGATGGTGTCCATCGGCTTGCGGCCGAGCCCTTGGTGCTTGATGTAGATCAGCCCCGCAGCGTCGATGGTCACACCGTGCGTCGTCTCCCACTGGATGTGGCTGGGCAGCTCGCCCCAGCCGTGGTGGCACTCGTAGCGGTGTCTTCCTTCGCCGATGATCGGCAACTTGCTGCCCGACTTATCGGCGGCGTGGATCGCGGCGGGCGCGACGGCGGCCGTCACGGCGGCCGCCCCGGTGGCTTTGAGAAACGTGCGGCGATCGGCCGACGCCGAAGAACGATCGCGACGGGGCATGCTGAACTCCTAATTACCTGGGGCGCGATGAGACGCGGATGGCGATATCCTAACCATCCGCGAGGGGAGCTGAAAGCGATTCCACTCTCATCAGCAGCCTCGGCCCTTAAAGGAGCATGGTCGAAGGTGGATACGCGGCAGCCGCCTTGTCAGGTCAGCACGCCCCCCTATAATTCACGCAGTTTTGGACAGGACCAAGACATAGGACCAAGCCTTGGAGCGATTCGTCGCCGGGCGGCAAGCGAAACCGGCGCCCCCCGGGCGTGCCAAAGCCGACTCAGGAGTAAGCATCATGGGCAGTGCGATCAGTTTCACGGACAGCAATTTCGACGCCGAAGTCATCCAGTCGCCGATCCCGGTGCTGGTCGATTTCTGGGCGCCCTGGTGCGGCCCCTGCCGGCAGATCGCGCCGCTGATCGAGCAGCTCGCCGGCGAATACGCCAGCTCGGTGAAGGTCGGCAAGCTCGACGTCGATCAAAGCCCGCAAACGGCCGTGAAGTTCGGCGTGATGAACATCCCCACGCTGATCATCTTCAAAGGCGGCCAGGCCGTGCAGCGCTTCCAAGGAGTCCAGTCGAAGAACCGGCTGCAAGAAGCGCTGGACGAAGTGCGGGGATAGCTAAACACCACTTAGCCGGCGGTTGACCCCCAACGCCGCCCGCGCTTGCGGTTTAGCGACGACCCCAGTTCTCACCCGGAGCGCTGATCCAGCACGTCCCGCGAGAACCCGGCGAACGTGTTCTTGAGCAGTTCGATGTTCCGCGCCGCGCTGGCGATGCGAACGCCGATCCGCTTGGCCGGCTCGCGCGTTTCCTTCAGCTCGTTGCCGACGATCTTCAGGTCCTTGGTCTGGCCTTGGATGTCGATGGCCACGCCGGTTTCGCCGCCGCTGTCGGTGATGCGGTTCTTCTCCAGCGTGTTGCGATTGGCCCAGAAGTCTTTGCCTCGCTTCTCGTCGCGGAAGAGGACGCCGACCTTGCCGCTGCGGGTGATGTCGTTGTCCCGCATCAGGTTGTCGGTGTCGTTGTGGCCGATGGAGACGCCGTAGTCGCGGTTGGCGTCGATGCGGTTCCGCTCGGCCAGACCGTGTTTCACGCCCCAGCACCAGAAGAGGCCGATCGAGTTGCGCTCCAGGCGGTTGCCGCGGATCGTCGGCCGCTGCGAGCCGGAGCCGGGGTGCAGCCCCAGGTCGGCGTGGTCGTGGCTGTGGCAGTCTTCCACCGTCACGTCGTGGCAGACCTGGAAGCTGATGCCGTCGCCGTTGTAATTCCGGGCCTCGACCTTGCGGATGGTGTACCGCTGGCAATCTTGCAGGAAGATGCAGCCCGCGTAGTTGCCGTCGAGCCGCTCGTTGTTGGCCCGGTTGCCGTCGAGCGCCAGGTCCTCGATCACCACGTTGGACGTGTTCTCGCTGGTCAAGAGCGGAAACAGCGACGAGCAAGTCGGCTTGCCTTCGATCCACAGGTTCTCGCGCAGCCCGCGACTGAGCTTGAAGCGGCTGCCGCTCTTGGCCACGAGCGTCCGTTTGATGACGGTCTGCCCGCCGTTGTCCGGGTTTTTGGCCCGCAGCACGACGCTGTCGCCGACGCGGAAGCTGCCGGCATCCTTGAGCGTGATTTCCTGGTCGTACCAGTCGGAGTCTTCGACCAGCGTCGTCGTCGCCGAAGCGATCTTGGTGACGATCGACTCCGCCCCGCTCCCCAGCAGGCGAATCCGCGACGGCAGCACCACCGCCGCCCGCAGCGTATACGTGCCGGGCAGCAGCCGCACCGTGCCGCCGCCCAGGCGGGCCACGTAGTCCACGGCGGCCTGAATCACCTTATCGTCCTTGCCGATCAGATCGGCGTCTTTCGGCCCGACGCTCAGCGTCAGCCGCTCGGCCCAAGCCGGCTCGTGCCGGTCATCGCCGTCCGTCGCGCGAGGATTAATGACTGGCGGACGCTCATCGGCCAGCAGCGAAAAGCTGGGCAGCGCGAGCAGGCCGGCGGCCCCGCGGAGCAAATGGCGGCGCGTAAATGGCTTCGTGCTGAATTGGAAAGACATGTCGATCCCCTAGGAGTCGAAGAATCCAATTGGCGGGAGTTGGTTGCTTACACGGCCACTTTGATGACGGCCTTATGCACGGCGCCCTGCCCCGCCAGCGGCGCGTGGGCATCCTCGGGAAAGAACACGGCGAACTGCCCGGCGGCCAGCGTGAGCCAGGTTGCCGCGCGGTCGTAGAAGAAGCCCACGTCTTTCTCTTCATCGTAGGGGCTGGAAACTCGTTGACAGCTTGACGTCGGTAACCAGCCGATCTGATCGGTCCCGGCGACGACGTATTGAACGTCGATGTAGCGGCGATG
>JBGQHD010000014.1:0-17250 GCA_041497795.1 Planctomycetia bacterium | reverse complement strand
CCGTCGTGGTACCGCCGCTGGAGCGTGACATTACGCATGTCGCGCTTGCCGTTGGCGGTCTCCACCTCGTTACGGAAGATGCTCGGGGAAACTGAGCCGATCCCGAATAGCAACCGGTGCTTCTCTGGACCGCCTTGATGGCGGCAACACGAACCTTCCGAATTCGCCATGATCGCGATGCCGATTCAGGCGCCGAAGTGTTCGTGGATTAGCTCGTATGCCTCCTTCCATGACTTCACTCTGGGATCACCGACCTCGGTATTTGTACTATTCCCGAAACAGATAGTGTACAAGCCCTTCTCTCGTAGACTTGCGACATTCTTTGGACTGTCTTCGACGTACAAGTCGGCCCCCACCTGCTCTTTCTGCTTCATGAAGCAGAGATCCCAATAGGGAATGCCGTGCTTATCGAGCCAATCAATTGTTTGACTTGACTGCAGCTCGATGAAAGTAATGTATGAAAAGGCGATGCGTAATAATGCGGATGCGGACCTTTTCGTCGGACAGCAATCGCAGATACTTCCTGGCCCCATGAATCATGGGTACCGTCTCAAACAAGGCTCTTTGCAGCACAGCAAAACGATGCAAGCTGCTATATTGCTCCTCCGACTTTACACCCCACTCTGCCAAGCCATAGGAAACCTCTGGTGTCAGGTCGTCAAGCTGGCATTCAAACCACTCGGCAGCAATCTCTCGCATCCGACCGTAGAAGTCGGCACATACGCCGTCAAGATCGATCCCAATGATTCTGTCCTTGACGCTCATGAAAGTACCTCGGTCGCCGCTCTCTCTCCTCGCCAAAGGCTCCGGACTGGCGAGAAAGTGAAGCAGCATGTCAGTGCGCACATCAAGCCGCCGAAAGTCTCCGGTATGGATGGAACCGCGAGGGCTGCGGCAATCGACGAGGGCGCACTCTTGCCTGTCATGGCTCGCTAAGATGCAAGACGAGCGCCCACACAATCAAGCAGATACAGACTATCAGCCACCCATAATTCCAAGCGCGCCGCCACCGTTTTTGCTTCCATTCTATAAACGGGTATCTCCAATCTGGAGCGCCGTACTTGATGTCCTCTCCTAGAACATGTACCTGCAACAAGAAGTCCGCTGCCAGACCAACTATGTAAGCGGCCACTAATACGTACAGGAACTTGATGCCGCACTCAGGGGCACGCGTCCATAGGACCGCCGCTATCCAAGTCAGAGCAAAGGTCGCGGCGTTAAGCGGAAGCCAGAAGTTCCAATCGGCTCGCGGTTTGGTCTCTCCTTTTGCCGTCGCGGTAGGAACCAGTGACCAGACAATACCGACAGCAAGCCAAATGGACAAGCGATACAGGAGGCCCACAACGCTTGGTGAATAGCAAGCAACGAGCGCAAGAATGCCAAATAGTGTAAGGAAGGAGAAATCCTTCATCAACTCAAACCATGTGACTTCACTGGCGCCCGGTTTCAGCCTGACGTATTCATACCATAGGTGGTTGCTCGAACCGAGGTGAAATCTCAGAAAGAGGCTCGAGATCAGGAAGAAACAGAGCCACTTGTAATCGCCAAAAGGCGACTCGGTTGCCCCGTAGAAAGGGCGGTTGTCCAGCACTTGTTTGAGTCCGAACCCCACGAGCACGGCAAAGAAAGCCGTCACGACTCGCACGCTGTGTTCGTACCTTGCTACGCGTTCTCCAGCATCAGCCATGAGCAGTCCCCACTAACTCCCACAACCCCTTGGCTACGTCCGCCGGGTTGGAGGAAGTGCACATTTCTCGCAGTGCTGCGATTCGACAGCCTAGGTCTGTGACACGCGGTACTCGCCTGCCCGGACCGATACGCAGTTGTTCTTCTACGGCTGCTGGAAGCATCGACCTATCACTTACCTGCCGAAACTCTCCCAGGCCAGCAAGCATTGGATTATCGGCCCCAGAGAACAAGGATCTCGCATCCGACTTGTACAGCACCAGAGCCTTCCCAGCATACCACGCCAAAGTGGCTTCGACTACTGTCCCCTCATCCGGCACTCGCCCGTTCAGGTTCGCAACGACGGCATCGCAGCGTTCCAGGAGCTGGTAAACGTCGAACGAGAAGATCGCTCTTTCCATAATGAATCTGGCCGAATCCGCTGCCAGCCCCATCGCCTCGAACTCGGGAACGAGCCTCGCGAATTCCAAACCATCGCGATGTGGCAGGAACGTGCAGTATTCGGGTGCCGGGAAGGCAGCCGCGATTTCCGCCATTTCGCGCCGCTCTGCGTCATTGAACAAAGGGCCTGCACAATACACACGTGGCATTAAAGATCTCCTCTGAGGGCAAAGAAACAGGCGCCGGCCCTTCAGCCGAGAATGAGGTTACCACGTTCCGGCAAATAATGGTAGGTTGCGAAGGGCCGAGCGCGAAAAGAGCCTTCTGTAGGCGCCTTCGCCAGCAACGCGGACCGCGATCGGATTCGCCATAGCCCTCAACGCTAACGGCGGCGGCCCGCGGAAAGGTGGGCATTGCCTGTGAGCGAAGGCGTAACGCGAGGCGTTTGAGGAGCGGCGAGCTGATAGCGAGAAAAGGACGGTGGCCCCAAAGGGGTCCACCGTCCAAGTCGCGAATCACGACGGGGTCACGTCGGCTTCTTTGGTACTGAGGTACCGAAGCGACAGGTCGAGCACCGCGAGGGCCTGCGGGAGTTCCGCGAGGCCTAGGGACGAGGCGTTTTTCCACTCCTCGCCGTCGTGGTACCGCCGCTGGAGCGTGACATTACGCATGTCGCGCTTGCCGTTGGCGGTCTCCACCTCGTTCTTGAAGATGCTCGCCGAGACCAACCCGACCCGGAACACTTTTTCCGGCTTCATGGAAACCTCCGAAAGTGAAAAGGAGCGATTCGCTGCCCGAGGCAACGAGCCAAGAGGCGGCCACAGCGTGGCACCGTTCGGCGCCCCGCGCAATGGCTTGTCTGTGGCGGGGGGGCGTTCGTTTCGTTGCCCGTTGCTGGTCGGCTCGTTCCTTGAGTCGGCCGAGCGGAGCGCCAGATGGCGTCTGATGGCGGAGGTTTTTGGGGACAAATTGGGGACAGGAGTGGCCATTCAAGCCCGATTCGCGTACAATACAACCTCAGCACGGTTTTGGATGTAACTCATTCCAAGGAGGAGGCTTGCGACGCAGAGTCCGTGTGTCGCCAACGTATCTGAAATGCCCCGGCATTAGCCTCAAAATCCAGTGCCCGCAAGGGCGTGAGGGTTCGACTCCCTCCTTCGGCATACCTACGGTGGAAGGACTTACGGCATTTCCGTGAGTCCTTTCATCTTGGCGGAAAGGAATCATTTTCTTGGCGGAAGGGAATCAGATGTCAGAAGAACCGCTCATCGCTGTGTTCGTGGATTTCGAGAATCTGGCCATCGGCGTTCGGCGGATGAAGTCCGGACAATTCCAGATTCAATTGGTGCTAAAGCGATTGCTGGAGAAAGGCCGCATCGTCTACAAGCGGGCCTACTGCGACTGGAGCAACTACCGGGATGCGGTGGATGAGTTCCATGCCCAGGGCGTGGAGATGATCGACATTCCGCAGAGCAAGGTCAGCGGCAAGAACAGCGCCGACATCCGCATGGTCGTGGATGCCCTCGATCTGTGCCACTCGAAGGGCCATATCGACGTGTTCGCCTTGCTCTCAGGCGACAGCGATTTCTCGCCGCTCGTGTCCAAGCTGAAGGAGAACAACAAGCGGGTCATCGGTTGCGGCGTGAAAAGCTCTACTTCGGACCTGCTGATTGCCAACTGCGATGAGTTCATCTATTACGACGACCTGATCCGGGTCGCCAAGAAGACGCAGCGTGTCCCCAAGCAAGGCACGAAGGAGGACGACAAGAAGGTGGAAGCCTACGACCGAGTCTTGGAAGTCCTCCATTCCGTGGGGCAAGACTACAGTCCCTTGTGGGGTTCGACGCTCAAGCAGGCCATCGGCCGCGTCTATCCCGGCTTCAACGAAGGATACTACGGCTACCGAACGTTTTCGGACTTGCTCGAAGACTGCCAGGCCAAGGGCCTGATCGAATTGGAGTACGATGAAGGCCGAGGGAATTACAAGGTTCGACAAAAGAAGGAATAAGGCCCGATCCAAGAACCGCGTCAGCACCCCGGCTGCTGCGGAGCAGCCGGGGTGCTTTGCGCTCACCCGCAGAGCATCCCGATCTGATAGGTGGCCAGCGCCCCAAGGTAGGCCAGAGTCGTCATGTAGACGAAGGTGAAGAGCGGCCAGCGCCAGCTATTCGTCTCGCGGCGGATGATGGCCAACGTGGAAACGCACTGGGCACAGAGCGCGAAGAAGACCATGATCGACAGCGCCACCGGGACGTTATAGACCTTTTCTCCCGTGCTATCCCAAGTGGCCTCTTGAATCTTTTGCCGCAGCAGGGCGTTGCTTTCCTCGGAAGCGTCGGTTTCGCTGCCCAGGTTATAGATCACCCCCAACGTGCCCACGACGACCTCGCGGGCAGGGAACGAGGCGATGGCCGCGCAGCCAATGCGCCAATCCCAGCCCAGCGGCCGCACGACCGGCTCAACGTATTGCCCGGCCCGGCCCAGGAAACTGTTGCGCAGGTGATCGGCCTCAATGTGGTGCTCGATCTGGGCCTTCTTGTTTTCTAGCTCAGCCTTCTCATTTTCTGGCAAGGCGTGTTGCGAGGCGTCGGCGGGCGGCCCGTCCAGACGCTCCTGAATCTCGGCCAGACGCGCCTGATACTTCCCTTCGATCGTTTCCGCGTCGCGCGGGTAATAGCCTAAGGCCCAAATGATCACCGCCGTGGCCAGGATCAACGTGCCGGCCCGGCGGACGAACGCCCAGCCCCGCTCGGTCATGCGATAGAGCACCATGCCGGGCGAGGGCAGCTTGTAGGACGGCAGCTCCATCACGAACGGTGGCGTTTGCCCCTTGAGCAGCGTGCGCTTGAGCAGCAGGGCCATCAGCACCGCCACCACGATGCCCAGCACGTACATGGCGAAGAACACCAGCCCCGGCAGCAGCCAGCCCAGCCGCGTGTCGGTGGGGATGAACGCCCCCACCAGCAGGGCGTACACGGGGATGCGGGCCGAGCAGCTCATCAGCGGAGCGACCAGGATCGTCGTCAGCCGATCGCGGCGGTTCTCGATCACCCGCGCGGCCATAATGCCCGGCACGGCGCAGGCGAACGACGAGAGGAGCGGCAGGAACGACTTGCCGCTGAGGCCGACGCGAGCCATCAGCTTGTCCATCAGGTACGCGGCCCGGGCCATGTAGCCGGTCGATTCCATCAACGCGATGAAAAAGAAGAGCAGCAAGATTTGCGGCAGGAAGACGACCACGCCGCCCACGCCGGCGATCACGCCATTGACAATCAGCGATTGCAGATCCCCCTTGGGCATCCCGCCTTCGACCCACTTGCCCACGGCTTTGACGCCGCCTTCGATCCAGTCCATGGGCACTTTGGCCAGGAGAAAGATCGAGCAAAACACGGCGGCCATGAGGACGGCCAGAATCGCCGTGCCCAAAAACCGGTGGGTGAGGATCCGATCCACGCGGTCGGTCACCGTCACGGGGCGAACGGTCGGCCGCGTGACAACTCCCTCGACCACGCGACCGATCCAGGCGTAACGCGACATCGCCTCGACGGCCGGCACGGCGAGCCCGGCTTGCTTCAGCCGATCCCGGGCAGCCCGCACCTGCTCGCGCAACGCTTCGTCCATGAATCCGCCAGCTTCCAGGTAGCCGCCGACATCGAGGATCAGGCGTTCGACGAGATAACGAGGCCACGCATCGCTGTCGCCCCGTGCGCTGTCACGCTGAGCGCAGCGAAGGGTCTCCGGCAGTGCCACAGAATGACAGGCTTGGCCCGCCACCCACTGCTGAAGCTGAATCACCTCGCGTTGGAACGCCTCGGGAAAAGGGCTGGCTGGCGGCGCGGTCCCGGCCCTGACGGCTTGATCAAGCGCCCGCTTGAGTTCCTCGAGCCCCCTGCGCCGATGAGCTTGAATCGGCACCACCGGCACGCCCAAACGATCCGCCAGCCGCGCGGCGTCGATCTTCAGCCCGCGCGACTCGGCCACATCGACCATGTTCAGCGCCATGACGGTCGGCCGGCCCAGCTCCAAAATCTGGCTGACCACGTACAAGTTGCGCTCCAGGTTGCTGGCATCGACGATGCAGATTACCGCGTCGGGCATCGGTTGGTCGTCGCGGCGGCCCAGCAGCACATCGACTGCCACCATCTCGTCCGGCGAGCGCGGCGACAGGCTGTACGTGCCCGGCAGGTCGATCAACTGGTACTGATGCGGCCCGTGGGTTAGCCGGCCGATCTTCTTTTCCACCGTGACGCCGGGATAGTTGCCCACCCGCTGCCGCACGCCGCACAGCGCGGTGAAGAGCGTGGACTTCCCCGTATTGGGGTTGCCGATCAAGGCAACGGTGAATTGGCGGGTGGCAGTCGCGATCGACATCGGAGCTATGGATATCGTAGCTATCGATTCTCTTGGACTTCGGCAGGCTGCACTTCGACGCGGCGGGCCTCGCTGCGCCGCAGCGAGAGGCGATAGCCGCGCAGCTCGAACTCCAGCGGATCGCCCAGCGGCGCGGCGCCGACGTACTTCACGACGACTCCCGGCGTGAGCCCCATCTCCAGGAGCCGGATGCTCACGTCATCGCAGCCTTCGACCGCGAGCACCACGGCCTGGCCGCCTTGCGTCAACTCGGCCAGCGTCATGATTTTCGATCCCGGGGGGTGACCATCACCGAGGCCAACTCGTCGGCCCGCAGGCACAACCTCTGCCCGTCGAGCCGGACGATGCACGGGCTGCCGCTCCGCAACATCTCGACCTCCGCGCCGACCCGCAGGCCCACTTCGCGCAAGTGGTGCACGCACCGGGAGTCGCCCAGGACTTGAATCACCAGGGCGACTTCACCGACGCGGAGTGCGGTCAGGGGCAGGAGGCAACCCAAAAGGTGGGCCATCGATAATGGGTTCGGCTACGGCAGTTGCGACGGCAGATCCTAATGAAATTGAGTCTCAATTGCATCCGATTGTATGCCGCGATGGCGCTTCATTCAATCCCCAACCCGGCGGGGATTCGATCAAACGACATCCCGCCGAGCCTTCACGCCCTCCGGGCGGAAAACAAACTTCCCAGAGCCCGTAACATCAATCATCATTTCGCGATTAGGCTGACAGAGAGAGTGCGCGCCTATTGCGGGTTGCGAACATCGGCACGAGAGCATCGGCATCAAGCCACCGCGGGGGCAGAACCATGATTCATCGGCGCCCCCCAGGGCCCAAGGGCCATCCGATTTGGGGACACTTTGGCCCCTTTCGGCACGACGCGCTCGGCTTTCTCACTCGGTGTGCCGCCCAATATGGCGACGTGGCCTCCTTCCGCCTCGGCCGGCGGCGGATCGCGCTGGTGAGCCATCCCGATCTCATCGAGCAGGTGCTGGTCACCGACAATCGCAACTTCACCAAGCATTTCGCCTTCGATCTGCTGCGGCCCACGCTGGGCAATGGTCTGTTGATGAGCGAAGGCGATCTCTGGCTGCGGCAGCGGCGGCTGATGCAGCCGGCCTTCGGCCCGCGCCGCCTCGACGCCTACGCGGCGACCATGGTCGAGCACACGCGCCGCATGCTGGCAAGCTGGGGCGACGGCCAGGCGTGCGATCTGCACCACGAGATGTTGCGGCTGGCGTTGGCCATCGTGGCCCAGGTGCTTTTGGACGTGGACACGAGCCGCGCGGCGAGCGACGTAGGCGCCAGCGTGGACCTGCTGATGGTCGATTTCAACTATCGCTTCAAGAACCCCTTCAGTTGGCCGCTGTGGCTGCCCACGCCGTGGAACCTGCGCGTAAAACGCGCGCTGGGCCGGCTGAACGAGATCATCCAGGGCATCATCGCCCAGCGGCGCGCCTCGCGGGAAGACCGCGGCGATCTGCTCTCGATGCTGGTCCAGGCCCGCGACGAGCTCGATGGCCAGGGCATGAGCGACCAACAGCTTCGCGACGAAGTGATCACGATGTTCCTGGCCGGGCACGAGACGACGGCCAACGTCCTGAGCTGGACCTGGTACCTCTTGGCCCGGCACCCGCAGATCGAGGCCCGCTTGCACGAGGAGGTGGATCGAGTGCTGGCCGGCCGGCCGCCCACTGCGGCGGATATGCCGAAGCTGGTCCAGACCGAGCGCGTGATTCTGGAAACCATGCGGCTCTATCCGCCGGCATTCGTCATCGGCCGCGAGGCAATTGAGGAGTGTGCGGTCGGCGGTTACCGCCTGGCGGCCGGCACGACGATCCTCATGAGCCAGTGGGTGGTACACCGCGACGCGCGTTGGTACGAGGAGCCGCTGTGCTTCAACCCCGATCGTTGGGCCCCTGAGGTTGCCGAGCGCTTGCCGAAGTACGCCTATTTTCCTTTCGGCGGCGGCCCGCGCATCTGCATCGGCAACCGCTTTGCCATGCTCGAGGCGGTGCTGATCGTGGCCACGATGGCCCAGCAGGTCCGCTTCAAACTCGCAGAGGGACAAGACGTCGTGCCCTGGCCGGCGATCACGCTACGCCCAGCCCACGGCCTGGCGGCGACGGTGGAGCGACGCAGCACGCAACCGCCAAGCACCCCGGCTGCTCTGAAGCAGCCGGGGTGCTGATCCGGCGTAGGGCGGACACTCCTGTCCGTCGCCGCGACCAACGAGGCGAGTCGGCGGACAAGAGTGTCCGCCTTACTCACTCTTGCCGCTGGACCCGAAACGTCAGGCCGAAGATCAGGACCGCGACGCCGTAGACGATCAGACCCAGCGCGGCGACTCGGGCCAGCAACAGCGTGAGATGGACCTGCCGAAGCACCTCGTTGAACTCAGGGTTGCCGCGCGGCGGTCCGGCATCGATGGCCGCGGCGCCGCTCAACGTGGCCGCCGCCAGCAGGCTCGCCCAGAGCAGCGCGCCGGCCGCCCCAGCCAAGGCCGCGGGCCGCGACAGACGGTCTTTCTCGGCCGGCGACGCCTGCGACCAAAACAATGCCCACAGGCTGAGCGAGAGAACCAGCATGGCCCCCATCAACATGGCAAAGCCGCCGCCGGCGGTCAGGCTGTGGTCGTGGACGACGCGGTTCACGTCGCCGACTAGCCGTTCGTCGCCGGCGATCAGGTGGTGTATTTCGTCCACCTCGGCGAGGTCGCCCGCCGCGCCGTGAAAAGCCGCGAACAAGAGTGCACCGGCCAAGATGATCAGCAGCCCGGCGCAGGCCATTCCCCATTGGCCGGCGCGGTTGATGTGCCGCCCGCGCCGCGCCACGGCGAGCGCATAGACGATCAGCCACAAGCCGCAGCCCAAGCCCGCCGCCGCCAACCGGGCCACGTTGAGGTCGTTCCGCAGCCCGCGGTCGGCCGCCGTCAGCGCCGTGACGACGAACAGCAGCCGGGTGCCGGCGAAGACCAGCACCAGGGCGCAGAGGAGCGCCAGCAAGCCGCCGCAGAACATGCAGACGCGGTCACGAATCATGACGTCACCACGTGCCAAAGAGGTTGGTTGGGCGACACTCCTCGTCGCCATGGACAGCGACTCGCCAGGCAGCCAAGCCGCAGTCCACTCCTATCGTAGCAGTGTCGCACCCCTGGGCCAGAAGCAGGGGGCAGGAATCAGGAGGCAGGAGGCAGGGGGCAGGAATCAGGAGCCTTCTTTGCTGCCCCCTGCCTCCTGTCTCCTGCCTCATTGACTGCCCAATCGTGACTCCAGTAGAGTTAACCGGCCTTGATCCAACAGTGTCTGGCGATCGTATCGCGTGGGGTCCGCGCGTGGCCAGTGACCGAATCGAGCCTCAAGTTAGCACCAGCGACCGGTTGCCGGCATGTCATCTCAGCAGCTCGACGATGGCCTCGTCCTCACCCTTCCCGCCGAAGTGCGGTGGTTGGCGGCGGTGCGTCGAGTCATCGAGGCCGTCGCCCAACTGGCCGGCCTGGGCGAGCGGGGCGTCTACGAAGTGGTGCTGGCGGTGCACGAGGCCTGCGCCAACGCCATCGAACACGGCTACGTGGGCAAATCCGGCCAGTCGCTCGTCGTCACTTGCCGGTCGAGCGGCCAGGGGCTCGAAGTCCGCATTCTCGACCAAGGCCAGCCCTTCGACATCGCCGGCGCGCCCGACTTGCCCCCTGATGAATTGCGTGAGGGAGGCCGGGGCGTTTTCCTGATCCGCCGGCTGATGGACGAAGTCGAAAGCCGACGGTCGCCCGACGGCACGAACGAGCTGCGGATGCTCAGGCGCCGGGCCTAGCTGGTGAGATGCAGGATCGATCGCGCAACCCGTCTCGCCGGTAGAGCGTGAAGCGTCGCGCGCCAAATCGAAAATGTTTTGACAGGCACCAGACCCATTGTTACGATCCAGAGTGGTGGCAGAAAACGCGAAGGGGTCCGTGGGGGCCGTATGACGCGGCCGGCGGCACGGTGGGCGTCCCCTTCCCCGCACGTCTCGCTCGCCTTTCGGTCCACCCCTGAGGTTCTTGCCGCTTCTTCCACAAGGCGACCACGATGGAAGTCCAACTCAAGGTGTTGGTTGGCAGCAGCGCCGGGCAGACGATCAAGGTTCCGGGACCCAAGTTCTACATCGGCCGGTCGGAGGACTGCCAGCTCCGGCCCCGCAGCGATCTGATCAGCCGACATCACTGCGCCATCGTCGTCGAAGGCGATTACGTCGCCGTCCGCGACTTCGGCAGCAAGAACGGCACCTACGTGAACGACGAGCGCGTGTCGTCGGAGCACGAGCTCAAGCCGGGCGACCATCTGAAGGTGGGGCCGCTGGAGTTCGAGGTCTGCTACGACCTGGGCAGCCTGGGCGGCCCGAAGCGGCCCAAAGTCGGCAGCATCAAAGAGGCCGCCGCGCGGACCGCCGATTCCGGGGTCGTGAAAAAGCCCGGCCAGGGTCCCGACGAGATCGACCTGAGCGAATGGCTGGGCGAAGACCTGGTGAACGAGTCGGACACGCGCGAGATGCGGGCCCCTTCCGAGAGCACCGAGGTGAAGCTGGAAGGATCGGGCAGCGGCGAACTGCCCATTCCGCCCCCGAAGCCGGGCGACGCCAAGCCCAGCTCGAAGAAAGACTCCGGCTCCGGCAGCGACGAAGCGGCTGCGGAAATGCTGCGCAAGCTGCGGCGCTTCCGCTAATCGCGGCCACCGCCGCGGCAACCACCCGACCGCAACCACCGCCCCGGCAACCTCGCCGAGGGCAATCTTGTCGTGTCTGTTGCGTCTTTCGTTGCTCCCTTTTCCCGCGAGTCGCCGCAGTTGCCGGCGGCCATCCGCGACACGGGCGATTAGCTCAGTTGGTTAGAGCGCCACGTTTACACCGTGGATGTCGGGGGTTCGAGTCCCTCATCGCCCACTCAACACGGGGAATGCAAGCCGCGGGATTTGTTGTATCTTGCCCGCCATGAGCTTGAACCCCGTCATCACGCCCAGCGGGCACCTGCGACTGGAGGAGGCCCCGGACGCCCTGCCGGCGCTCTCGCACGCCGACGCCCAGGCGCTGGAGAAGGCATTCGCCGCATCGAGCGCCGAGGGGTTGGTGCTGCTGGCCTCCGGGGAGTTCGCACACGAGCTGCCCCCGGGGCTGGTGTTCTGGCGCGGGGTGGCTCGGCGGTTCTTTCAAGCGGTTTGCCAGCTTGGCGAGAAGAGTCTTGAGTCGCGGACGGTCGTCGCTCCGCCGCCTCCTGAGCAGCTCGCGCAGCTCTTGGCGGAAGCCCCGCCGATGCGCGGGCTGGAGTATCTCCATGCCGAGGTGCTCGAAGCGCTGTGGCGGGAACTGGCGGAGCTAGTCGCGGACCGCGCGGCGCGCTTCCCCGGCGGACCGGCGGCCTATCTCAAGTCGGTCAACCCGCTCTGGCACTTGCTGGGGCGCGTCACGTTCCACCTGGCCGAGAACAAGCGCGATCCGGAGCGGCCGTTCGCCTTCCTGGCGACCTACACGCACAAGCTCTCCGGCCAGGCACGCCTGCAGCACCTGCCGCTGGCCGAGGCCCTCAGGGCCTACGTGGGGGCCAAAGAGAAAGGCAAGCTCGAATCGTTGCTGGAGCCTGTCCGGCGGGCGGCGGAGCGCAGCGGGCTGGCCCGGGAACTGATGGAAACCAAGGCGATCTTCGCGCCGCAGGCTTGGAGCGTCCGCCAGGCGTATCGCTTTCTCACGGAATCGCCGCAAATCGAAGAGGCCGGCGTCGTGGTCCGCGTGCCCGATTGGTGGTCGGCCCGCCGGCCGCCGCGGCCCCAGGTGCAGGTGCGGATCGGTCAGAAGCCCGATAGCCAAATCGGGCTGGATCGGCTGTTGGATTTCCAGGTCGGCCTGACGCTGGAAGGAGAAACGCTGACGGATGCGGAGCGCCGTCAATTGTTGGCCAGCACCGAGGGCCTCGCGCTGCTGCGCGGCAAATGGGTCGAGGTCGATCACCAGAAATTGCAGGAAGCGCTCGATCATTGGAAGCAGCTCGAAGAGCAGCACCCCGACGGGATCGACTTCATTCAGGGCATGCGACTGTTGGCCGGCGCTCAGCTCGACGCCGACGGCGCGGCGGATGGTGAGGTGGCTTCCTGGTCGCGGATTGCCGCCGGCGACTGGCTGCGCGAGACACTGGATCGCATTCGCCAACCCGAGACGATCGACACCTGCCAGCCCGGCCGCGATTTGCGGGCGACGCTGCGGCCTTACCAGGCGGAAGGGGTGCGGTGGCTGTGGTTCATGACGGAGCTGGGCCTGGGCGCCTGTCTGGCCGACGACATGGGCTTGGGCAAGACCATCCAGGTGATCGATTTGCTGCTGCAACGGAAGCGGGGGCGATGTCGCTCGCCGGACGCTTCGCGTCAGTCCCATCACGCGGAGCGTGATGGCTACATTGGGCCTAGCTTGCTGATTGTGCCGGCCTCGCTCATTGGCAATTGGCGGCAAGAGCTGGCCCGCTTCGGCCCCTCGCTCAGCGTCTTCTTCGCGCACCGCTCGGAATGCGATGCGGCCGAGCTGGCCCGCGTGGCCGAAGACCCACGCCGCGCGCTGGCGGGATTCGACTTGATCGTCACCACCTACGGCCTGGTGCGCCGTCAGGACTGGCTGGCGAAGATCCCTTGGTCGCTGGTCGTGCTCGACGAAGCCCAGGCCATCAAGAACGCCTCTTCGGCCCAGACGCGCGGCGTGAAGAAACTGCACGGGGCCGGCCGCATCGCGCTCACGGGAACGCCGGTGGAAAACCACTTGGGAGACTTGTGGTCGATCTTCGACTTTTGCTGCCCAGGCTTGCTCGGCACGGCGGGCCAGTTCAAGCAGTTCGTCAAGCGGCTGAACCAGCAACAAGATTCGCACGCCTTTGGCGCGCTGCGCCGGCTCGTGCGGCCGTACCTCCTGCGGCGGCTGAAGACCGACCCGGCGATCGCCCCCGACCTGCCCGAGAAGACCGAGATGCGGGCCGAGTGCGGTCTGTCGAAGAAACAGGCCGCACTGTACGAGCAGGCCGTGGAGGAGCTGGCGCAGCGACTCGAACAGGCCGAGGGGATGGCCCGCCGCGGCCTGGTGCTCTCCGTGCTGATGCAGCTCAAGCAAATCTGCAATCATCCGGCGCAATATCTCTCGCGGGAGGCCTTTCCGCCGGACGAGAGCGGCAAGTTCGGTCGCCTCCGGCTGCTTTGCGAACCCATTGCCGAGCGGCAGGAGAAGGTGCTGGTGTTCACCCAGTTTCAGTCGCTGACGCAGCCGCTGGCCGACTTTCTGGCTACGGTGTTCGGCCGCACTGGACTGGTGCTGCATGGCGGCACGCCCGTTCGCAAACGCACCGACCTGGTGCGAACCTTTCAGGACGAAGCGGGACCGCCCTTCTTCGTGATCTCGCTCAAGGCCGGCGGCAGCGGACTGAACCTGACCGCGGCCTCGCACGTCGTCCACTTCGACCGCTGGTGGAACCCGGCGGTCGAGAACCAGGCCACGGACCGGGCCTTTCGCATCGGGCAGAAGCGCAACGTGCTGGTCCACAAGTTCGTCTGCCGCGGCACGGTGGAGGAACGCATCGATGCCATGATCCGCGACAAACAGGCCCTGGCCGACAAGCTCCTCAATCAAGAGAGCGAGACCATGCTCACGGAGATGAGCGACGACGAGCTGCTGCGTTTCGTCGAGCTCGACATCGGCCGCGCCAGCACGGACGAGTAGGGTGGGCAATGCCCACCAAATGCGGGCCGGACGGCTCTGGACGAAGTCCTGACCCACGCCCGACACCAACGCGGCAAGCTGCTCTTGGAATCTCGCGTGCCAAGTCATTATGTTATCGCTTAACGGTCAGCGCGGTGCCCCGGCTGCGTCCGCGCACGCCAACCCACCGAAAGGAATCATCTATGTGGCACAGGCAATGGAGACCTTATGTACCCGTGGCCAAGCGGCGTGCTCAGGCGGCGCGGTATGCGGCCGGCCTGGCCAAGAGGGAGAAGCGGGTCTTGGCGCCCGTGAAACCCGAGGGCCGGGCGATCGCCAAGTCCTTCTGGGGCCAGGCCTGGTGCGACAACCTGGAGAGCTACAGCGATTTCGCCAATCGGCTGCCGCGGGGACGCACCTACGTGCGAAACGGCTCGGTCATCGATTTGCGGATCGAGCGCGGCGCGGTCAAGGCCCTCGTCAGCGGCTCGGAAGTGTACCGCGTGACGATCGCCATCCGGACGCTGGCCAAGCCCGCCTGGAAGGGCATCAAGCAGGACTGCTCGCGGACGATCGCCTCCTTGATCGACCTTCTGCAAGGGCGGTTCGACCAGGGCGTCATGCAGCGGCTGACGCGGCCCGGCGACGGGCTCTTTCCGCAGCCCAAGGAAATCGAAATGCAATGCTCGTGCCCGGACTGGGCCGACATGTGCAAACACGTGGCCGCCACGCTTTACGGAGTCGGCGCCCGCCTGGACGCGGCGCCCGAGCTGCTCTTCACGCTCCGCAACGTCGATCACCTGGAGTTGATCAGCCAGGCGGTGGCCGCGGAGAACCTCGAGGCGACACTCGCCGCCGGGCAGAACGGCGCGTTGGCCGGAGACGACCTCGGCGAACTGTTCGGGATCGAGTTGGATACCGGCCACGATGCCCCGCAGCGGCCTTCGCGGCGAAAGCGACCGGCCCCCTCCGTCTCGACGACCGACGCCGCTCCGCCGCGCGGCCGAAAGCCCGGGTCATCGCCGAAGACGACTCGCAGCGGATCGCAACGCAGATCCACGAAATCGACCCAATCAACGGAGAGAGCTTCCGCCGTGGTGTCCGCCAAGCGAAAACGCGGCTCCGTGGCCGCGGCGCGCAAGGAAAGATCGCGGTAGCCTCGGCCAGGCGTTTTCCTGCTTGCACAGCTCCGTGCGCCATCCGACAATAGAGGAGTCAGCGCAAATAACCATCACATCCACTCTCGAACTCGGTTATTCGCATGGCTTCCGAGACACGCACGCGGATGGTCGACGCGGGTTGGACGCTCGCGTGCGAAAGGTACATTGAAATCGACACCCGCGGCGACTCGCGGCACGAGCAGCGATTTTGCACGTGGCGCGCGACGAAGGGTACGGACGAGGTCGTGGTCAAAGCCAAATTGGGCCACGACCAGATCGCCCTCTTGGACTTGTACAAAGCCGCCAAGGCCATCGACCCCGACCTCCAACAAGTCGCCACCAACGCCGGCAGCGGCGCATGGGTCATCGACTTGAGCGAGGTCGAATCTCTCTCTCGGGAGAGCAAGTAGCGGAACTGTCGCGTGCGATCGCGCGGCAGCGCCAATCTAACCGAGCCTCTGCTCAGCGCCCGCAGCGGCTTTGCGCGCCAAGAAAGCCACGGCTAAGTTCCAGGGGGCTTCAGGTAGCCTCCCCGGGCGACGTCGCTTTGGCCCGGCGCGATCGTCAGCCACGGGCCATCGGGCCGCAGCAGCCGGGCGAGGTAGAGGATCTGGCCGACGTGATACGCCGCGTGCGACAGCCCGCGAAGCAGCGTCTGGAAGACCGTGTGTGGCTCGCCGCGGATCGTGACGGTGCGCCCGAGATCGGACTCGCGCAGGTCGGCCACGGTCGCCAGCACCGTCTCCCAGCCGCTCTCCCACGCGGCCATCAGGCTGGCCCGTGTATCGTCCGGCGTGACGACGAATTCGCGGTCGCGGCGCCGATCCGGCTTCTCGCCGTCGCTTGTCAGGAAATCGGTCCAGCGAGATCTCAGGTTTCCGGCCAGGTGCTTGACGATGATGGCGATCGAATTCACCTGCGGGGCGAGCTGCTGGAAGAATTGCGCGTCGCTCAAGTCCCGCAGGGCCCGGCCGGCGAGATCCTTGTGCCGCCGGAACTCGTGCAACAGGTCCGGCAAGTCCCGGCGATCGCCGCCGGACGCTTGCTCTGCGCGTGGGTGCATGGCATCCTCAGGGCGAACGGGGGTGTGACCATGACCTATGCTCGCGCGCATTTCGCGCAACCGCAAGGCAGGTTATGATTTCTGCCTGCCCGCAAGAAACTCGTTTCCGGCGACTGCGATTGAGGTGAACCATGACTTTCAAGCGTCGCTGCGTCGTCCTGGCCGGTGTGTGGTTTGTGACGACGCTTTCTGTCGCGGTGTGGTATGCCGCCACAGCCGGAGCAGACGATCCTCGTGCCCGCGAAACTCTGTGGCGTCAGTTAGAAAAGTACGCTGACCCGCCGCAGGAATTCGCCGGGAAGCTGGGCGACTACCGCTCGCCGCTGAAGTTCGCGGACGGCGCGGCGGTCAAGTCGGCGGACGACTGGGCGAAGCGCCGCAAAGAGATTCTCGACCTCTGGCAGCGCCGCCTCGGCGCCTGGCCGCCGCTCGTCGAACGGCCGACGGTGAAGAAGCTGGAGTCGGTCGAGCACGACGGCTACTGGCAGCATCACGTCCACGTGCAGGTCTCGCCGGACGGCAAGCTGGCCGACGGGTATCTGCTGGTGCCCAAGGGGAAAGGGCCGTTTCCCGCCGTTTTCGTGCCATTTTACGAACCGCTCACCAGCATCGGGCAAGACGAAAAAGGCCGCGGCCGCGGCACGCACGATTACGGCTTGCAGCTCGTCCGCCGCGGATTCGTAACCCTCTCGATCGGCACGCCCGGCTCTGTCGAGCAAATCGGGGCCGATACCCGCAAGCTGCTCACCGACGCCGGCGAGAAGCAGCGGCGGCAGCCGCTCACGCTCTTGGCCTACGTGGCGGCGAATTGCCACACGGCGCTGGCCCAGATGCCGGAGGTCGATCCCGCGCGGATCGGCATCATCGGCCTCTCCTACGGCGGCAAGTGGTCGATGTT
>JBGQHD010000013.1:0-18147 GCA_041497795.1 Planctomycetia bacterium | reverse complement strand
CTCTGCCCGGCCGCGACGTGCGTGGAGATGCTCTCGACCACCACGATGGCATCATCGATCACCAATCCGATGGCCGCGGCGATGCCGCCCAGCGTCATCAGGTTGAAGCTCATCCCTAACAGCCGCATCGCCAAGAGCGCGGCCAAGACGGTCACGGGAATGACCACCACGGCAACCAAGGTCGCGCTGGCGGTCGCCCGCCACGTGTTGCCGCTCTTGAGGAAGCCCAGCAGGATGGCCACCGACAGCAGCAAGCCGAAACCGATGCTCTCCCAGACGCCCCCCACGGCGTCGCGCACCAGCAGCGACTGGTCGTAGAAGAAAGCGATCCGCATGTCGGGTGGCAGCTCGTGGCGAAGCTGCTCCAGCTCCCGCTCGATGTCGGCGGCGATGGCCAGCGTGCTGCCGTCGGGTTGGCTGCGGACATTGAGCAGCACGGCCCGTTGGCGGTCGGCGGTGACAATCGTGAACTGCGGCTCCTCCCCCCGCACGACCTCGGCGAAGTCCTTGATCCGCACCGGGCCGCTTTCAGACTGCGCGACGACCAAGTCGGCGATTTCCTTGGCGTCTTTGACGCGAGCATCCACCAACGTGAGGTAGAGCTGGTGCTCTTCGTCGTGCAGGCCGGCCGCTCCGATGAGGTTGTTCTTGGTCAGTGCGTCGCTGACCTGATTGAGGGCCAGGCCGTAGCCTTCCAGCAGCAGCGGATTGACCTTCACGTGATATTCCGGCACCCGCCCGCCGACGAGATCGACGCGGGCCACGCCGCCGACCCGCAATAGCCGCGGCTTGATGGTGTAGCGGGCGGCGTCCCACAGGTCGGCCTGGTTGCGGCCGCCGGTGCTGGTCAGGCTGAGGCCAATGATCGGGAACGCGGAAAAGGTGAGCCGATAGACGCTGGTCGTGGCCGTGGCGGGAAGGCTGGAGCGGATTTGCGACAGCCGGCTGTGGACGTGCAGCTCCGAAGCCTGCATGTCCACGCTCCAGTTGAAGAACACGTTCACTTCCGCCGACCCGCGCCCCGTCGCCGAGCGAACGCTGACCACGCCCGGAATGTCCTTCATGGCCTCCTCGATGGGCCGCGTGATCGCGGCCATCATCTGATCCGAGGGCATGACGCCGCTGTCCACCACCACGACCACGCGGGGGAAATTGGTCTGCGGGAAGACCGAGGAGGGCATCGTCCAGGCCGAGACCACGCCCGCCAGGCAAAGGCACACCGTCAGAAACAGGATCGCCTTCGACTGCCGGACGACCAGTCGGCTGAAGGCCGTCAGAAACGAAGGAGCGGCGGCGTTCCGCATCGCGGCATCGGCGTGAGCTGCGGTCAAGGTTGCTCCCCGGGCGCTTCTCGGGGCGGCAGCACGGTGACGGGCGTCCCTTTCGGCAGGAAATACCCGTTCTCGACCGCCACCTCATCCCCGGCTTGCAGTCCCTTGACGACGCGGACCCAGCCCTCGGCACGCACTTCTTGGCCGCCCTGGGGCGCCAGCTCGATTTCCGTGGGCACGGCCTTCCCCTCGCGGATGACCGTGACGACGTGCTGGCCCTCGTCGTTCACGGTGAAGGCGGTCTCCGGGATCGCCACGTCCTCGACCTCGGCGCCCAACAGCTCCACCTGGACGGTCATGCCGACGCGGAGCAGGTGGTCCTTATTCGCGACCCGCAGCTTGATGGGCACGTCGCCGGTCGCGGCTTCGGTTTGCTGGTTCAGCCAGCCGCGATCCGAGGCCCAAATGACATCGGGACAGGAAGGACAACGAATCCGGGCCAGCGGCTTCCGCTGGGTCTCGATCGCCTGGGCCACCATCGCCAGGATATTCCCCGGCACGCGGGCTTGGACGAGCACCTCGCTGGTATCCAGCAGCGTTGCCAGGGGCGTGCCGACGTCGGCCCGCTGGCCGACGCGGGCCTTGAGCTCCACGACCTCGCCGGGGAACTTGGCCGTCACCCGGCAGAACTCCAGTTGCAGCCGCGCCGCCTCGACCTCGATCTGGGCTTCGCGGCGCTGTTCCTCCCGCGGGCCCTTTTCGAGAAGCTGCAACTGGGCTTGAGCGGTGTCCATGTCCGCCTTGGCCACGCGCTCGCTTCGCTCCTCGTCCAGCAATTGCACCTCGGGCACCAGCTCCGGATTGCGGGCGCGCAGCTCCTGGGCTTTTTGAAACTTCGTTTGGGCCAGCTTGTGCGCGGCCCGCATCTTCTCCACCAGGGCCTTGGCTTGCGTCAGCTCTTCCGGCCGAGGCTTGGCAATCAGGCGGTCCAGCGCCGCTTGCGCCCGCTGCACATCGTTGCGGGCCTTGCGCTCGTCCAATTGCACCACCAGCTCGCCGCAGCCGACCTTGGCCCCCTCGGGCACGGCTAATCGATCGACCAGCCCCGAGGTGGCCGCCGTGAGCGTGGCCTGGCGCTCCGGGTCGGCCAGCACCGTGCCGATCACTTGGAACGAAGGACGCAACGACCGCTTCTCGGCCTTTGCGGTGCGCACGGACACCGGTTTCTCATGTTCGCCTTCCCCCGACCCGCGGCACCCAGGCAGTCCCAAAAGAAGACCCGCCAGACAGCAGCCCGCTGCGACGAAGACGAGACGTCGCCGCCTGCCTGCAAGTGTCCGGACGTGTTCGTTGGGGGACATGTCGAGCTGCGTCGGAAGAGTTGATCCCGGCGGGACGACCCCTCTACGGCCGCGCTCCTCCATCCTGGTAAATGCCCATGGCCACGGCCGGGTCGCCCACCGCGATGGCTAGCTCTACTAGAGCTTGATTGTGGGCCAACAGCGCGTCAAGGTAGCCGTCCTGGGCGCGCAGCAATTTGCGGCGGACGTCCAGCACCCGCAGCGTATCGGCGCCGCCTTGCCCCTGCTGGAACAGCCGCTCGATCTCGTTGAGGCTCCGGCGCAGGTCCGGGAGGATCTGTTTCTGATAATTCTCCACCCAGGCACGGGCTTCGACGAGTCGGGCAAGCGAGAAGGGCACTTCGCGGCGAATCTCGATGTCCGTCTGCTGGAGGTTAATGATCGCCTGAGCGCGCAATGCCTGGAGCTGCTGAATCTCGCCGTTGCGGTGGTTGAAGACCGGAATGGGCACGGCAATCTGGGCGCCGATGAATCGCGTCCGCGATTCGTCGTAGTCGAATACGGGGCCCACGTTGACGTTGCCGAACCGGTCCGCCACCTGCAAGCGCACGCGGGCTTCGGCCTCGTCCACGGCGACCCGGCGGGCGAACAAATCGGGGCGGTGCTCCAGGGCCATTTCTAACAGCCCTTCCGCCTCGACCGAGGGCACGGACCGTTCCAGCCTGCCTTGCAGGAGAAAACGGCCCTCGCTGATCCCAATGGCACGCAGCAGGTCGCGCTGGGCGGAGAGCAAGGCGATGCGGTTCAAACCGATTTGCGCCTGGATATCGCTGACTTCGGCACGGGCCAGAATCAAGTCCGAGGCCCGCAGCGTTCCCAGCTCGGCGAGCTGCTTGACTTGCTCTGCCCCACGCTGATTGAGTCGCAGGAATTCTTCGGTGATGGCCGATTTGGCTTGCCGGTAGAGCAAGTTGTCATAGGCTCGGATCACGTTGGCGGCAAAGGTCACTTCTTGGGATGCGATCTCCCAATCGGCACGGCTCAGCGCCGCGAACGCCGCTTGCTTGCGGAACGCCCGTTGGCCCCGCAGCTCGACCTCCCAGGTGATTTGGTACTGCTGGGAAATGGGCCGCAGGTCCGCGGCAGGGTCGGCCCCCTTCGCGCTGAGGATCGTGCTTTGCGCGACGGGGTTGTGGGGATACGTCCGGGCGATCACGACGCCCGCGGCGGCGACGCCGCGCTGTTGCCGGAGGGCCGCCAGTTCAGGGTTCTGCTGCAAGGCCCAAGCCACGGCCGCGTCAATCGAGAGGACCTGCGGAGCCGGCCCCTGACCTGGCAGAGGGGATGGGAGCCGATCGGCGGGCGGTTGAGCCTCGGCCGAAATCGGGCCCCAGGCGCAGAGCGCTGCTCCGCAGAGTATGACCCAGCCCAGTCTTCGTCCGTGCGGTGACACGCCGTGTCCCTGTTCGTCAGCAACCGAATGAGTGCTCGTCATACTCTTCGTCTCGCCGACTCGGCCTCGAATACCTCGCGGCTTTGGAGGAACGATGCTCCCGCTTTGCCACGTAGGCTGACTTTCGCGTACAGGCTTAGGATTCCATCTTTACCGCGCCTTCTCAGGCGACGCTTGGGCGCGGCGGTCGGCTCGGACGGTCCGGCGACTGGAATTCTCCGCGGCGCGAGGTACGCTTGGACTGAGCGGAAAAAGGTCGAAAAGCCAAGCATCGCCGGCGGTGGGCAGCCGACAAGCAGCCCTCGCGCAAAACGGCTTTCGGCCTTCAACATTGCCAACGGCGACTCGAAAGGAGCAGGTTTCACCCCTAGCCGCGCTTCGGCCCCAACCTGCACGCATTCCTTTCCTGTCGAACCGCCGGGCGTGGCGGGTTCGCTCACTTCTGTTACGCATGGGGGTCTCGTTCCAACGAGGGAAGGAGAGCTCCGGGAGACGCTACGCATGCATCTGACGACACTCCATGGTCCTTCGGCAAAGACACGCAAACATCTGACGCCTCAGAACGTCCCCTGCATCTTGTGCGTGGATGACGATCCCGAGATTCCGCACACGATCGAGCTGCGCCTGCGCGAATACAACGTATCCGTCGAGCGCGCCTACCACGGGATGCAAGGCTTCTGGTCGGCGGTCACCAGCAAGCCGGATTTGATCATCATGGATCTGGCCATGCCCAACGGAAACGGCACCCACATCCTGGAAACGCTCAAGCGCAATCAACAAACGGCGGCGATTCCCGTGATCGTGCTGACCGGCATGCGGGACAAGAAACTGCCTCAGAAGCTGTTCGAGCTGGGAGCGTCTCAGTATCTGCGGAAGCCGATTCACTTTGACGACCTGATTCACGAGATCGCGCGGTTCATTCGGCTCGAGCGCCGCGACGGCGACACGCCCTCAACGGAAGACGTTCCCGGCAATGCCTGAACGGCGGCCGGTCGCCACAACCCCGATGGACCCAGAGCATGGGAACGAAACTGCTGCTCATCGAAGACAATCCCGGCGATGCCGACCTGGTGCACAAGGTGGCGTCGAAGAGCCGAGAGACCTTCGACATCCAGTGGTGCGGCCGGCTGGCCGACGCGATCGCGCGCCCGGACTTGGCGACGTTCGACGTGATCCTGACCGACTTGTCGCTGCCCGACAGCCAGGGGCTGGAAACGGTCACGAAGATCCGCGAGCACGTGGCCGACATCCCGGTGGTCGTGCTCACGTCGCTGTCGGACGACGTGAGCACGCCCTCGGCTTTGGAAATGGGGGCGCAGGACTTTCTCGTCAAGGACGAGATCAACCCGGCACTGCTCCTGCGGTCGATTCGCTACGCGATCCTTCGCCAGCACGCCATCCGTGAGAACTCGCGGCTCATGGCGGTGCTGCGGGACAACACGGAACTCCTGGAACGCAAGAACCGGCGCCTGGCGCGGCTGTATCGGACGGCGCAGAAATTCGTGGACAACGTGTCGCACGAGTTCCGCACGCCGTTGACCGTCATCAAGGAATATGCCTCGCTGATCCGCGAGCAGGTCACCGGCGACGTCAACGACGAGCAAGCCAGGCTGCTCACCGTGATCGAGGACCGCGCCGACGATCTGAACACGATGGTGGACGACATGCTCGACGTGAGCAAGTTGAGGGCCGGCATCATGGGCATTCATCGCCGGGAATGCCAGGTCGCCGACATCGTCAGTCACGCACTGCCGGCGCTGCAGCGGAAGGCCATCGTGCAAGGCGTGTCGCTGGAGACCGACGTCGATCCGGGCCTGCCCCCCGTCTTCTGCGACGATGAAAAGGCCGGCCGGGTGGTCATCAACCTGGTGGTCAACGCCATCAAGTTCTGCGGCGAACGGGGGCGCGTGCGGCTCTGGGCCAATCCGCAGGGGGATCACGACGTGCTGGTCGGGGTCACCGACAACGGCCCCGGGATCAGCGGGGAGCGGCAACGGGAGGTCTTCAAGCGTTTTCGGCAGTTGAGCACGGAACAAGCCCGCGGCAGCACCAAAGGATTTGGGCTGGGCCTCAGCATCGCCCAACAGCTCGTGCAACTGAACTTCGGCCAGATCGGCCTTCAAAGCAAGCTTGGCGAAGGGACGACGTTCACCTTTACCCTTCCCGTGGCGGAGCCCTTGGAAATCGTGCGGCGCTACATGGCCCGACGCGCGGAATCGCGATCAGTCGGCAAGCTGGTCACGCTCGTGGCGGCTCGAATGGCAGGACCCGTCGAGGCGGCGGGGAGCGACGACGCACATGCCTTCCTGCAGTATTCCGTCCGCCGCGCGGACCTGCTGCTGCGGCTCGACGACGGGGCCTGGATGCTGTTCCTCAGCGCGCCGGCGGCCGAACTGCGCCGCGCCCTGGATCGCATTCGCGCAGGCCGCGCCGCCGCCAATCGCAATCGCTTGCACGGGCCGTTGCCGGAGATCGACTTCGAGACCATCGGCTCCTGGCGGATCGGCGATCAGCGGGACGACGTGTTGGCCGCGGTCGCAGAACTGTGCACCCCACTCGAGGTGACCCATGCTTGACAAGAAGAGAGTGCTCATCGTCGATGATGACCACGACATTGTCCAGGGAGCCAACCTGCGGCTGCGGGCCGCCGGGTATGAGACGCTGAACGCCTCCGACGGCGAGCAGGGCGTGGCCGCGGCCCTGACCAACGTGCCGGACGCCATTCTCCTGGACGTGCGCATGCCGCGCTTGGACGGCCTGGGCGCCCTGGCCCAACTGAAGCAGCGCCAGGAGACCAAGCACATTCCGGTCGTGGTCCTGTCCGCCAGTCTCCGCGATCAGCAGGCGGCCCTCGACGCGGGCGCCCGTTTCTTCCTGACCAAGCCTTACCGCAGCAGCGACCTGTTGTTGGCGGTCAAATCCGCCTTGGCCATCGCTCCTTCAACCGCCGGGTAGCCGTCATGAAAACGCTCAAAGTTCTGCTCGTGGACGACGACGTCGACTTCGTGAAAGCGCTGGCCGAGCGCTGCCGCAGCCTGGGAATGGAGGTCCAGAAAGCCCACAACACGCTCACGGCCCTCACCATCTTGGGGTTGGGCGCGCCGGACATTATCTGTCTGGACCTGGAGATGCCCACGGGGAACGGCCTGAGCGTCCGCGAGTTCCTGATGTCGGACCCGACCGTGGCCGACGTGCCGGTGGTGATCCTCACGGGGCACCGCAACGAAGGGACGATCCGGCGGTGCGCCGAGGTCCGTGCGCGCTACGTCCATAAGTCGCCCGACTATTGGCCGCAACTGAAGAGAGCGTTCTGCGAGATTCGCCCTGAACTGGCCGACGTTGCGAGTTGATGTGGATCTGCGGTGCTTTACCCCGCGGATGTTGGTGCTGGGGTTTACCCTAGCTGCCCTTGGCGTGTCTGCCCTGGTTTCATCACCGCGCGCCCGCCGCCACCAGCGTAGACGTGTCACGAAGTGCTAAGTGACGTCTCCCTCTCTACTTGGCGTAGCTTCGCCGCGATGTTTCTCTTCCCGGCATCCGATAGAGGAAACACCGAGTTGAGCACTAGCGTGAAGTCGGCATTCTCAGCCAGGCGTCCAGGAAATGGCCCACAGCCCGCCAACCAGCAGCGAGTCGCGCGAGCGGGCAATCGCCTGGCGGCAGGGAGCAGACGAGGGCATACGGCTCGCAATGGAGGCCTCGCCCGAGGCGATCGTGGTCGTGGATCGCGAGGGACGCATCGTCCTGGTGAACAGCGAGACGGAGCGGTTGTTTGGATATCGGCGTGAAGAGCTGCTTGGGCAGCCCGTGGAGATGCTGGTGCCGGAACGGTTTCGTGCCGAGCATCCTCGCCAGCGAGAGGCGTACCTGGCCCGCCCGGAGAAGCGCGCCATGGGTCAACAGCGCAACGTCTTCGGCCGCCGTAAGGACGGCACGGAGGTTCCGCTGGAAATTGGCCTGAACCCGCTGGAAACCGACGACGGCTGGTTCGTGCTGAGCACGATCGTGGACATTACCGAGCGGATTCGCGCCCAACGAGAGCGGGAACGCTACGCCGTCGAATTGCAGCGCAGCAACCAGGAATTGCGGCAGTTCGCCTATGTTGCGTCCCACGACTTGAAAGAGCCGCTGCGGATGGTGACGAGTTACACGGAACTGCTGGCGCAAGAATATGGCGGCCGTTTGGACGGGGAAGCCGGTGCCTACCTGCGGCACATCACGGACGGCGCGGCGCGGATGCGAACGCTGATCGACGAGCTGCTCGATTACTCCCGCGTCGGCCACGGGGACGATCACGTCGGCCCCGTGGACCTCCGAGACGTCCTCCGCGCGGTGCTGGTGGACCTGGATGTCGCGATTCGGGAGTCTTCCGCCGTCATCCAGTGCCAGGACCTTCCGGTCGTGCAGGGGAACGCGGCCCGCCTGGCGCAGCTCTTCCAGAACCTGCTGAGCAACGCCTTGAAGTTTCATGGCGATCGGCCCCCGTGCATTCGCGTGACCGCGGTACGCGACGGAGAGCAGTGGGTGTTCGCCGTGGCGGACAACGGCATTGGGATCTCTCCGGAACACCGCGATCGCGTGTTTCAGTTGTTTCAGCGATTGCACACGCGCGAAGAGTACCCGGGAACGGGGATCGGTTTGGCGGTTTGCCAGAAGGTCGTGCAGGCACACGGCGGACGGATTTGGCTGGAGTCGTCGCCGGGCCAAGGGGCGACCTTCCGCTTCACGCTGCCGGCGGACGGCGTTCGTCCGACCGATGGCCAGGCCGGCCAAGAGGGCCCGGCGCTGGTCGCCAGCCGGTCGCCCGCCCAACCTCCGGCGTAATCGACCAGAAGACCAGCTCAAACGGAGGTCCGCTCGTGCTCAAGGGTGCTTTCGTCCATCTGGCTTGGACGCCGTGGCTGATGCTGGCCGCCGGCGAGTTGTTGGCGGAGACGCCGCGGACGCTGGATCCGCTCCGCACCATCAAGGTGGCCCGAGACGACAAGCCGGTCAACGACCCAGCGAATCCCGGCGCGGTGATCTCGTGCGTCGCCTTGCATCCCGACGGGAAGATCATTGCCGCCGTGGGAGACGACCATATCGTGCGGACGTTCGACCTGGGCGACGGGCGGCTCTTGAAGAGTTTGCCCGGTCACTTGGGCTGGGTGCGCTGCGCCGCCTTCAGCCGCGACGGCAAGACGCTCGTGACGGCGGGCGAAGATCGCAAGGTCCTCTTCTGGAACACCACGACCTGGCAGTTGGCGCGCGAGGTCAATGGGCCGTTGCAAGTCTTCTGCCTGGCCTACAGCGCCGATGCCGATCGCTTCGTGGCCGTTGGATTTGACGAACGCCTCCGGTTCTTCGGTTCAGGTGGCCAAGCGGGCGGCGAGCTCACTTGCCCCGACCGGGACGTGCGCGCCGTCGCCTGTTCGGTCGATGGCAAGCTGCTGGCCGCCGCCGGCCGCAACGGCAAGCTCACGGTCTGGGAGGGCGGCAAGCCGGCGATCGAAGGCAAGCGGGCCGACGTCCGGGCCATCCATGCGCTGGTCTTCTCGCCGGACGGGAAATGGCTCGTCACCGGCGGAGACGGCGAACTCATCCAGGTTTGGAATTCCTCGAGCGGCAAGCTGCGCTTGTCCATCCGCCGCCAGGGAAAAGTGCGAGCCTTGGCCTTTTGCGGGCCCGACCTGCTGGCGGCCGGCGGCGCCGACAATAAGGTGCATCTTTGGGATCTGCGTCGGCTGGAAAAACTGGGCGCGGATGCTCGGCAGGAAGAGACGGCCCAGCTTGTCGGGCATCAAGGGACCGTCACTTCCATCGTCTGCGACGCGCGGCAACGGATCCTCATCACGGGCAGCTATGATACGACGATTCGCATTTGGCAGATGGACAATATCAAACCGCAGGCTGCGACGGAGGCGCCAGGCAAAGGCAGCGCCGGCGACGCTTCCGGGGGACCGAGACCGTGATGCGAACTATTGCCCTTGGCGACCGTCGGAAGGATCCAAGAACTAGTCACTTCGGGAACTTCGGGAAGTTGTTTTGTCCTCGTTCCAAACCAAGATTTCTCAAACACTCGTCGGCGCACCCTGATCGCGTTCCACCGCGGCTGGCGGCGTCCGCTGCAGCGCCGCTCGGACGGCGCAGAGCAGTTGCCGCACGGTGAACGGTTTCATGAGAAACGCGGCCGAGCCATCCAGCTCATGTTGATTGGCGATGAACTCCACCGAGTAACCCGACATGTAAAGGACCGGCAGATCGCGTCCGCAGCCGGCCAGGGTCTTGGCCAGTTCGCAGCCGGACATCTGCGGCATGACGACGTCCGTGATCAACAGATCGATCTCGGCCGCGCCGTGATCGTAGACGGTTACCGCTTCGCGCCCGCTGGTGGCAATCAGGACCTCGTAGCCTTGCTGGCGAAGCGCCTTGTAGACCATGTGTCGCAGGTTCTCGTCGTCTTCCACCAGGAGGATCGTGCCCGACGCCTGCAACAGCTCTTCGCGAGGAGCGGACGTTGGCAGTGCCTGCGACGGGCAAGGAGCGGCGGGCAGGTAGATCTTGAAGGTGGTCCCCAACCCGACCTCGCTGTACACGACGATCGCTCCGCCCGATTGCTTCACAATGCCGTGCACCGTGGACAAGCCCAGGCCGGTGCCCTTGCCTTTCTCTTTCGTCGTGAAGAAGGGCTCGAAGAGATGGGCTTGGACCTCCTGGTCCATGCCGCAGCCGGTGTCGGCCACACTCATCAGCACATGGGGGCCGGGCTCGAGTCCC
This sequence comes from Planctomycetia bacterium, assembly GCA_041497795.1. Taxonomy (GTDB): domain Bacteria; phylum Planctomycetota; class Planctomycetia; order Pirellulales; family S012-138; genus JBGQHD01. The sequence goes on along the minus strand of JBGQHD010000013.1, from coordinate 7,366 downwards.
GAGGACCCCAAGACGGAAGACGCGTCGAGCAGCACGTTGGAAGTCTGGATCGTGAGCGTTCCGCCGCTCGGCATGGCGTCCCGCGCGTTGACGGCCAGGTTGACGATCACCTGCCCGATCATATTCGGGTCGGCATAAACGGGGCAAAGGTCCGGCGCCGTCTGCAGGTGCAGCGTGATGTGCTCACCGATCATCCGCCGCAGCATCTGCTGCATGTCCTTGACGGTGGCGCCTAGGTCGATGTGCTTGGGCTCCATCACCTGCTTGCGGCTGAAGGCCAGCAGTTGCCGCGTCAGGGCGGCGCCCCGCTCGGCCGTGGCTTCGATCGTGGAGAACTCCTCGTGCCACCGATCCTGGGGCGTGAGCTGCTCCAGGGCGCAACTGCTGTAGCCCAGGACAATGGTCAGCAGGTTGTTGAAGTCGTGGGCCACGCCGCCGGCCAACTGGCCGACCGCCTCCATCTTCTGAGACTGTCGGAGCTGCTGTTCCAGCTTCTTGCGTTCGGTGACGTCGAAGAGATAGCCCTTGATTTCGACAAGCTCTCGCTGCGAATCGAAAGTGCCTGCGATGTTCGCCACGGCCTGGATTGGTTTGCCCGCGCGATGGCGGAGCACCATCTCGCGCAGCTCGACCTGCTCCTGAGTGCGCAACGTCTCCAGGAGCGAGGGCCACACGTCGGGGCTGGGGAAGAGCGCGGCCATGCCGACGCTCTGCGCTTCCGCGACCGAGGCGAAGCCAAACATGTCGCCGAACGCCGGGTTGCAGGCGACGATCGTGCCGTCCGGCTTGGCCAGGAAGTTGCCGGTCAGGGCGTCGTGGAACAGCCGCCGATAGCACTCTTCGCTGCGAGCCAGCAATTCCTCCGAGCGCTTGCGCGGCGTCACCTCCTCGTGGGCGACCACCACCTGCGCCGGCGACGCCTCGCCAATCCGCGTTACATTCACCACGAACCAGCGTGGCTCCGTCGGGCCGCGGCAAGCGATCTCCTGCTCGCACCTGCCGGTCGGTCCGGCCGAGATCATGGTCCGGATGCCGGCGGCGGCCGAGCGCAGCTCGCCGGCATGCCCGCCCTGCGCGGATTCGCAGAGTTCCAGATAGTTGGCCCCCACGGGGCAAGGGGCTCCCAGCAGGGCCGCTCCGCGGTCGAAACTCTCCCAAGCCGCATTGGCGGCGATCACGGCGCCGTCGTGGTTCAGCACCAGGATGCCCAGCGGCAGGGCATCCAGCGTCGATTGCAGGAAGTGCTGCGACTCGCGGAGCACTTCCTGGAACCGCTGGCTTTCCTCCTCGCGGCGCTTGGTCCGCACCAGTTCCTCGAACGTGGAGATCAAGAGGTCGAGGATCTGCTGCTTGTCGGAAGTCACGCACACCCGGCGGCCCAGCAGCTCCATTTCGATGCCCAGCTTGAACTTCGTTTGCTCCCGCAGCGCGCGGTTGGCGAGGATGCTGTGGATGCGGCCCAGCAGCTCTTCGCGCTGAAAGGGCTTGGTGATGAAGTTGTCTGCGCCCACGGCCAGCCCTTCGACGATGTCCCAGGGGTCGCGGAGCGTCGTGAGCAGAATGATGGGCACGTCCCGCGTGGCGGCCTGGGCCTTGGCCTCGCGGCACAGCTCGTAGCCGGTCAGGCCCGGCATGACGACGTCGCTGAGCACGATGTCGAACCGCCCGGCCTGGAGCCGCTGCAGACCGTCCTGGCCGTCCCGGGCGACCACGACGGCGAACCCCTCGGATTCCAGCAAGAGCTGCAAGTGCTGGGCCTGCGTGGGGCTGTCTTCCACAATCAGTGCGCGGGTCATGGCTTTGCTCACGATCGGAGGATTGTCGTTCATGGCCGCGAGGCGGCCGTGGGTCGTGTGATTTCGGCCAGTCGCACCGAGATCGCCTCGGGCGACAAAATGGCATGCGGCAGCCCCGCGGCGATGGCCGCCTTGGGCATGCCGAATACCGCGGAGGAGTCTTCGTCCTGAGCGATGATCTGTCCTCCGGCCTGGTGAACGGCAACCAGGCCTGCGACTCCGTCTTGTCCCATCCCGGTCAGAATCACGGCCACGGCCGTATGGCCGAAGGCGCGGGCGACCGATTGAAAGAGGAAGGTGCCCGACGGGCGGAACCCGCCGATGGGAGGCTCGCTGGAGAGCAGCACGTGGGGCAGACATTCCTGTCTGCCAGCAGGCAAGAATGCCTGCCCCACGGCGACCCCCAGGTGCCGGTCCTCGGGCGCCAAGAACACCGTTCGTGGCTGCAACCGTTCGCCCCCCTCGGCCACTTTGACCGGAATCGGAGAGACTCCGGAGAGCCAGGCGGCGAATCCGTCAATGAAGCCCAAACTCATGTGCTGCACGGCCAGAATCGGCGTGGAAAAGTCGCTCGGCAGCGCGGACAAGATGCGTTGCAAAACGGCCGGCCCTCCGGTGGAGCTGGCGATGGCCACTACGTGACCCGCCGCGGGTGACTGCGGAGCACCGTTGGTCTCGTGACGCGGCGCGGGCTGCGGCCGCCGGTGGTGGCGGACCACCAGCACGGCGGACATCGTCTTCACGGTGGCGACGAATCGCTGGGCTGACTCGGCGAACTTCGGAGAGCTCCGCCGCACAGGTTTCGGCACCGCGGTCAGCGCGCCGGCGCGAAGCGCCTGCGCCGCGATCGTGGCATCGCCCGCGTCGGCGTCGTCCGTCAGGATCACGATCGGCGTCGGGGCAACGGCCATGATCTCGCGCGTGGCGTCCAAGGCGTTCAGACCAGGCAGCCCAGCGTCGAGGGCCACCAACTGCGGTCGCAACGACTGCGCCAATCGCACCGCTTCCTCGCCATTCTTCGCCTGGCCCACCACGCGAATGCCCGCGTCGGCCGAGAGGATCTCGACCAACAGGCGGCGGCTGTCTTCGCAATGATCGGCGACAAGTACGGTGGGCATGGGAAAATCGGCGTTGGCTTCTCAGGGGTAAGTTCGAGTGGCTCGGCCCCCACGTCGCTGGCACCATTCACAGGAGCTGGGAGATCGTTTCCAACAGGTTGCGTTGATCGAACGCGCTCTTGGCGAGGTAGGCGTCGGCGCCGACTTCGATGCCCCGCGCTTTGTCCTGGGGCGTTTCGCGGGCCGTGACCAGCACCACGGGGAGCTGCAGGAAACGCTTCGACTTGCGGATCGCCTCGGTGAAGGCGAACCCGTCCATGCGAGGCATCTCCACGTCGCTGACGACCAGGTCCGCGCCCTGATCTTGGAGGATGCGCCAGGCGGCTTCGCCGTCGGGGGCGGCGACCACGTCGTAGCCGGCGGCATCGAGGATGCTCTTCACCAGGCTGCGCGTGGTCACCGAGTCGTCCACGACCAGCAGCCGCTTCTTGGGCGCCTGCGCCGCGTCGGGCGCCGCCGAGAGCGCCTTGCCCAGCCGGCCGCTGAGGGCCGTCCGCACGAGCCCCGGCGCGCTCAAAATGAGCGCAATCCGCCCGGACGGCAGCAGCGTCGCGCCGGAAACGTTCTTCACGGCTCGAATCCGCGCGCCGAGGCTCTTAACCAGCGTTTCTTGTTCCGCCAGCAGCTCGTCCACGACGAAGGCCACGCGCTGAGCGTGCGCGCCCAAGACGATGGCAGGCACTCTCGCGTGGGAAGCCAGGGGTTCATGCCCGCGCATCCCGAGCGCCTCGGTGAGCGACGCCACGAGCACCGGCGCGCCCTCCAGCGAGAACATCTGCCGCCCTTCGACCGAGCGCACTTCCTGAGGGCTGAGCCGGACGAGCCGCTCGACGTTCGAAGCGGGCAAGGCGAACGTTTGCCCCGCGGCCGTCACGAAGATGGCCCGAAGGGCCGTGAGCGTGAGCGGCACCGACAAGGTGAACCGCGCGCCGCGTCCCGGCTGGGAGGAGACCTGTACGGCGCCGAGCAGCGACTCGACCCGGTTCTTGACGACGTCCAGCCCGATCCCTCGGCCCGAGACGTCGGTGATGATCCGCGCCGTCGAGAGTCGGGGAAGGAAGACGCATTGAGCGAGTTCTTGCTCGCCGGGAGGCTCGGGCAATCCGAGCTGGCGCACCCGCTCGCGGAGGGCCGGCAGATCGAGCCCTCGGCCGTCGTCGGCCACCGCCACCTGAACTTGCGTGCCGCGCAACATGGCGGAAATCGTGATGCGGCCACGCGGCGGCTTGCCGGCGGCACGCCGCTCGTCGCGGGTCTCGAGGCCGTGATCGACCGCGTTGCGCACGAGGTGCAGGAGCGGATCCTTCAGCGCCTCCAGGATCGAACGATCCAGCTCGACGTCCCCCCCCTCGATGACCAGCTCGGTCTCTTTGCCGTGCGCTAGCGAGAGGTCACGCGCCGCGCGGTCTAATCCCTGGCAGGCCTCGGCGAAGGGGAGCATGCGAACGTGCTGGACTTCCTCGTCCAGACGCCCCGCCGCTTGCTCCAGCAGCTTGTCATCCTGGCTCATCTGGGCCAGCAGGCGATCCAGGTCCCTCTCCATGCCGGAGAGACGCTCGCGGCAGGGCTTCTCGAAAGCCCTGTCTGGGCCGCCGCATTCGTCCCGCCAGCGGGCGACCGAGTCCCGCACCGCGCCGACTTCGGCCGTGCGAGCCAGGACACGACGCCGCGCCACGAGCAACTCCCCCGTCTGCGCCAGCAGCGAGTCGAGCTTCTTGGCGGACACGCGAACCGTGCTCGAGCCGTCGGGCACGGCGCGCGCGACGTGATGGTCGTCGCCGGGATTCTCGCCGCCAGTGGCTGAGAAAGCCGCCGCGGCTACGGTCTTGGCCGGCGCTCCGCCCTGCCGGCCGGCATGTACGTCGGTACTGGCGTTCGCCTGAGGCGGCACGTGTGCTTCATCGGGCTCGGCCGGACCGACCGGTCGCGGCGGAGACGAGACTACCGTCGATGGAGCCAGCGTGGGCGATTCCATCGTGGCAAGCAGGCCATCGAGCAGGGACAGCAGGCCGCCGAGCGACGTGTCGTCCAGCCGCTGGTTCGCCCGCAGCCGCCGGCCCGCGTCGCCGATGGCGTCCGCCGTCCGCAGCAGCAGCGTGCACAGGGGCGGGTCGAGCTGCAAACGGCCGTCGCCGAGCGCCTCGAGAATGTCCTCTAACCGATGGCAGCCATGTTCGATCGCTCGGACGCCGACCGACCTCGCGGCGCCCTTCAAACTGTGCGCCGTGCGAAACAGCGACTTGAGGAGCTGCTCCCCGCCGCCGCGGGGCGGATGTTCCAGCGCCAGCAGGTCGCGGTTGAGCGCCGCGACGTGCTCGTCGAGCTCGCCGAGGAACGTCGTCATGAGCTGGGCGATCAGTTGGCTCTGGTCCATGCTGGCTACCTGGTGGTTTGCGCGAAACGCCGCGTGCCGACTGGATCCTCGTGAAGGCCGTCCGCTGCTTCCGCCCAGACGGGTGGCACCGGCGGTTGAGCCGGAAGCTCCCACTCTCCGGGGTGCTTTGCGTCGGGTTGCCGCCGCGGCCGCTCGCCGCTGACGGCCGCCCGCTGCGAAGGTCGCCGGCCGCCGGCCCCCGCCAGCCGATCCAGTTGCGTGCTCAGCGCGCTCAGATTCTGGGCCGCTTGCTCGTTTTGCCGGATGGCGGCCAGGTTCTGCTTCGTCACCTGGTCGATGTTCTTCATCGCCTGGTGCACCTGGTTCATGCCGGTGGCCTGCTGGCCGGCCGAGGCCACGATCTGGGCCGCGACTTGGGCCGATTCGGCCAGCGTTTCGGAGAGCGACCGGATCGTCTCGCCCGCCTGGGCCACCACGCGGCTGGCCTCCGCGGCCGACTTCGTGCCTTGCTCGGTGGAGAGCACGGCCGTGTTGGTGGCCTGCTGCATGTCGCCCAGGATTTGCCGAACTTGCGTGGTGGCTTTCTTGCTCTGGTCGGCCAGCGCTTTCACTTCCGCGGCGACGACGGAAAAGCCCTTGCCCTGTTCGCCGGCGCGGGCGGCCTCGATCGCCGCGTTGAGCGCCAGCAGGTTGGTCTGCTCGGCGATGTCGTTGACGGTGGAAATGATGTCGCCGATCGCCTGCGCCTGCTCGGCCAGCGCGAGGATGTTCTCGGCAATCGAGTCCACCTGCTGCCGCACCAGGTCCATCGCGGCCACGGACTCATCGACCGCTTGACGTCCCGCGCGGCCGATCTCCACCGTGCGCTGCACCGCGTCGCCGACGCTCGTGGCGCGCTGGGCCGCTTGTTCGGACGTCTGCGCCACCTCGTTCACGGTGGTGACGGTCTCCGACACAGCCGCGCCCTGCTCCTGGGCGCCGGCGGCTTGCTGCGTGGTGCTCGCCAGGATTTCGGCGCTCGCCGACGAGAGTTGGCCGACGGTCTCGCGAATGGCCTCGAGGTTCGCCCGCAGCTTCTGGGTCATCGTATTGAAGGCCTCGGCCAGCGCCGCGACTTCGTCGCGCCCGTGCACGGCGGCCAGTTGCACCAAGTCGCCGGCGCTGATCCGGTCGGCCGTCTCGGCCAGGGAGCGCACGCGGCACACCACGGCTCGCACGACCCACGCCATCCAGGCGAACGCCACGACGGCCGCTAATCCGTAGCCGTAAAGCAGGTGCTGGAGGCGGTCGGCCTTCGCTTGCTGGAGGCCCTTATACTGATCCACGGCGTCGTCCAGGTTTTGTTCCCAGGCCGTAACCGTCTCGTGGAGTTTGGCGAGCTCGGGCGCCGCTTCGGCGGGCGTCGCCATCTCCAGCAGCCGATCGACGTGGCCGGTCGCCTCGACCCATTGCTGCTTTCGCTTGTGGATACCCTCCAGGATGGCCGGATCCGAGACGGGCGAGATGCCCAGGCCGGCGTCTCCTTTTTCGAGCGCCACATAGCGGTCTTCCATTTCCGCCATCACTCGTCGCAGCTCGCTGCGCGTCGCCGCTTGGTCCTGGCCCTGTGAATTCGTGAAGCGATTCGCGAGATAGAGCAGTTCGTAGGCGTAGGCGCGCCCCTTGCCCAAGAGTTCCATCGATGCCGCGTCGCCGCGCATCGAGAGGAGCGTCATCATGTTGCCGATCGCGACGCCGGCGCAGACCAGCGTCGCGAGGAGGATCGCGCCGCCTAACTTGACACGAAGCGTGTGCCACCAGTGAACTTCTCGGGACATAAATCACCTTGCAAAGGACGACTTGCCGTCACGCCGGGCATGACGGCGAAGATCGATGGGGTTCATAACGCCAACGAATCGCCGACGGGCTTCTCCCGCCGACCGGTCACCTGCGGATCGCGCCCCTGAAGCCTGCCGCCGCCGGTTCGATTCAGGTCGCCCCCCAACAGCTCAGCCAGGCGCCGGCTGAGCGTGTTGAGGTCGTGGGCGGCCTGCTCGATCTGACGGATGGCGGCCACGTTTTGCCTGGCAACCTGGTCCACGTTCTTCATGGCCTGGTGCACCTGCGTCATGCCCGTG
>JBGQHD010000012.1:0-18205 GCA_041497795.1 Planctomycetia bacterium | reverse complement strand
CGTGGACCTCAAGGCCAAGCTCGCGCTAGCCCACGTAGGTAACAAGCAATACCCCGCGGCCCGCCGTTTGGCTGAGGCGGTGCTGAAAACCAAGCCGAAGCACGCGCTGGCCACGTATGTCATGGCCCGCGTGCGGCTGGTGATTGGCGAGAACGACGAGGCCCTGCGGCTGCTGGAGGGCGCGTTGGACGAGAAATCGCCCGACGACCGGCTGCTCACGCTGCTGGCGAACCTGAAGCTCAAGCAGGGGGACACGGCGGCCGCCGAGAAGCTGTTCGAGCTGGGCCACAAGACCTACCCCGGCGACAGCAAGTGGCCCAAAGCGCTCGCCGGTTTATACTTGAAGAGCGGCGACACGGAGAAGCTGGCAGCGGTGCTCACGCGCCTGGCGGACAAGGATTTCGACCACCTGCTCTATCGCAAGAAGCTGGCCCAGCTCGCGCTGGAGAAGAAGGAGTTCGCCAAGGCCATCGACTGGGCGAACCAGGCGATCCAAATCAACGTACTGGACGCGGAGGTCCATCGCACGCTGGCCGCCGCGCTCGAGGCGGCAGGTCGCACGAAGGACACGATCCTGGAGTACGAAACGCTCGTCCGCTTAGTGCCCGACGACCTGGGCAACCACCTGGCTTTGGCCAAGGCACTTCAGAAGACTGGTCAACTTGATAAGGCCCACGACGTCGTCAAGAAGCTCATCGAACTCGACGCCGATTTCCCCGGGGCCAAGGAACTGCTGGAGCAACTCAAGCCGTGACCGATGACCGTAGTTCCACGGGAGATGCCGCCGCCGGCACGCGCACGGGGGGCTTACGCCCTCCCGCTCGCCAGGGGGACATCGGCCTGGGCGAGTTCCAGCAGTTGATCCGCCGGATGTATTATGAGAAGGATGTCGCCCGCGGCCCCGAAGGCACGTTCATGTGGCTGATGGAAGAGGTAGGCGAGCTGGCGGCCAGCATCCGCGGCAACGATCAGGCCAATCGCGTGGAAGAGTTCGCCGACGTGCTGGCCTGGCTGGCCACCATCGCCAACGTGGTGGGCGTCGATCTGGCCGAGGCCGTGCGGCGGAAATACGGCTCCGGCTGCCCCGGCTGCGGGCATTTGATCTGCACCTGCGCCGACGCGGAGAAACCATGAGCAACCATCCTCACACTAGCCCGACGCGCAAGCGAGGGTGGAACGCCGGCTCTCCCTCGCTTGCGCGTCGGGCTAGTGGCCAGAAGCCCGGCTTCTCCAAGAAGCCGGGCTTCTGGGTCGCGCTGGCCCTTCTGCTGCTCGCGTCGCCCGCGCTCGCCGCCGACGTCACGCTCGAGAAAGTCACCGTCGGCTTTAACGGCAAGTACAAGGTCGGCGTTTGGACGCCGGTCTCGGTCACGCTGGCTAGCAGTTCGCCCAAGCCGCCCCGCGGCCGGCTGGAACTGCACACGGCCGACGGCGACGACGTGACCAGCATCGTCTCGCGCGACAACGTCCAGGTCGATGGCCGCGCCAAGCAACTGCTCGTCCGCTTCGGCAGCACGGACGGCACGCTCACGGTCGTGTTCCAGCCCGATGACGGCCGGCCGATTCGCTGGGAACGGCCCAGCTCGTACACGCCCGACGAACGGCACATTCCGCTGGCCCTGCAGACGAGCCAGGAACTGCTCGTGGAGATCGGCCGCGGCGTCGGCCTCAAGGGGATCAAGGACGCCGGCCGCCCGCCTGCGGGCGAGGAAGTGGTTCCCGTCCAGCTCGACGAGGCATCGCAGCTCGAGCAATTGCCGACCGAGTGGATCGGTTACGAAGGGGTCGATGCCGTGTTCATCGGCACCAGCCAGGAGTCGGACCTGGAACAGACCCGGCTGCTCGCCAAGCTCGACCCGGACAACGCCCGCTGGCAGGCTCTGGCTCAATGGGTGCGGAGCGGTGGGCGGCTGATCATCCTAGGGGGCGGGCCAGCCGATCAGCTCCGCCGCGTGCTGGAAAAGATGGGGCCGGTCGCCAAGCTGCTGCCCGGCCAACTGGAGGGCGAGGCAACGCTCGACCGTCTCAGCGAACTGGAGACCTGGAGCGGAGCGAAAGATCCGGTGTCGTTGCCGCGCGTTCGGCCGGACGACCCGGCGAGCGAGCGGCGGCTGACGGTGCCTCTCTTGGCCAAAATCGAGGGCGTCGCTGAAGTCGTGCAAGACAACGTCCCACTTGTCGTGCGTGTCCCGCGCGGCTTCGGAGAGGTGATCTTCGTGGCCCTCGACCTCGACCGGCCGCCGCTGGCGCGCTGGCCCGGCCGCGGGGCGCTGCTGGCGAAGCTGCTGGGGCCGAAAGAGGGCGCGCCGCCCGCCGCCGAAACCGCCGAGTCGGCCGGCAGCGGTCAACTGATCCACGCCGGCGTCAGCGACCTGGCCGGGCAGCTCAAGGGGGCGCTCGACCAGTTCACGGGCATCCGCCCGGTCTCGTTCGTGCTCATCGCCGGGCTGGCGTTGCTCTACATCGTGCTCATCGGCCCGCTGGACTACGTGCTCGTCCGCAAGGTCCTCCGCCGGCCGGAGCTGACCTGGGTGACTTTCCCGCTGATGGTGATCGTCTTCAGCGCGGTCACCTACCAGCTCGCCTATTGGATGAAGGGGAAGCAACTGATCGTGAACCAGGTGGACCTGGTCGATGTGGACCTGGCTACGGGGCACGTGCGCGGGCAGACCTGGTTCAACGCCTTCAGCCCCGACAGCCGGGCGTATGACGTAAGCGTGACGCCGCGGCTGCCAGGCTCTGGCGAGGGTGAAAAGAGCGGCGACGCCGCGGCCGCGCCCCCCGCCGCCGAGGGCATGCGCACGGTCGTCTCCTGGCTCGGCCTGCCCGGCGAGGCGCTGGGCGGCATGGCGCGCTCCGGCTCACCCGGCCTCTTCCAGGGCAGCTACCGCTTCACCTCGCAGAGTGACGCCCATAAAGACGCGCCGCAGCCCATGACGATGGAGCAGGTGCCGATCCAGGTCTGGTCGAGCAAGAGCTTCACCGCCCGCTGGACGAAGCCGGCCGACTGGACCGGGCCGCTCGTTCAATGCGAGCTGCGCCGCCGCGGCGACCGCATCGAAGGCACGATCCGCAACCGGATGGACGTGCCGCTCCAGGATTGCCTGCTGGTGTTCCGCACGCGCGGCGGCGGAAAAAAGGCCCAGGTGCTCCGCATCCCGGAGCTGAAGCCGGGCCAGACGAAGACCATCAGCCCGAGCGAGTCGCCGGACGACCTGGGCGAATACCTCAAGGGCATCCGCTACGTGAGCGACAGTGACTCGGATACCCTCACCCGACAGGCGCGGCAATACAACCCGCTGGGCGCCGACGTGCCGAGCATCCTCAAGCTGATGTCGTTCTACCGCTTGATTTCCGGCCGCGATCACGCCCACCTATTGCACCGCTATCAAGGGCACGTCGATCTCAGCCACCTGTTCCACGACAAGCTCGACAACCGGGCGGTGCTGCTCGGCTTCGCGCCCAAGCCGGCCGCCGAGGTGCGACTGGGCGACCGGTCCACCGAGGATCGTCCGCAGGACCAGCACTGGACGTGCTATCGATTTGTCGCCGAGGTCGCAGACAAGTAACCACTGACCACCAATCCGCGTCGATGATCAAGACCGTTAACCTCACCAAGGCCTACGGCGAGCTCTACGCCGTCCGCGACCTCAACCTCGATCTCGAGAGGGGCGACGTGTTCGGCTTCATCGGCCCTAACGGCTCGGGCAAGACGACGACGATGCGCATGCTCGCTACGCTGCTCCAGCCGACGGTGGGCGAGGCCTACGTCTGCGGCCATTCGATCTACACCAAGCCCAAGGAAATCCGCCGCGTGATCGGCTACATGCCGGACTTCTTCGGCGTGTACGACGACATGAAGGTGCTGGAGTACCTGGAGTTCTTCGCCGCCGCCTACCGCATCAACGGCCCGGCCCGGCGGAAGAAGTGCGAGGAGGTGCTGGAGCTGGTCGATCTGACGTACAAGCGCGAGGCCTTCGTCACCAGCCTGTCGCGCGGCATGACGCAGCGGCTCGGCCTGGCCCGCGTGCTGCTGCACGAGCCGCAGGTGCTGCTGCTGGATGAGCCGGCCAGCGGCCTGGACCCGCGGGCCCGCATCGAGATGCGCGGCCTCTTGAAAGAGCTTCGCAAGATGGGCAAGACCATCATGGTCTCTAGCCACATCCTGCCGGAGCTGGCCGACATCTGCAACAAGATCGGCATCATCGAGCGCGGCGTGCTGCTGGTGAACGCCGACGTCACCGACGTGATGAAGCAAGTCCGCCAGCAAACCGTGCTCAACATCGCCGTGTCCGACGACATGGGCCGCGCCGCCAAAGAACTGGAAGCGCACCCCAGCGTCGAATCGGTCGTCCCCCGCGAACGGCACTTGCTGGTCACGCTCAAGCCCGAGGTCACCGACTACAGCGAACTGGCCACCATGCTCGTGCAAAACCGCCACAAGCTGACGCTGTTCAAGGAAGACGAGATCAACCTGGAGACGGCGTTCATGGCGCTGACCAAGGGGATCACGGCGTAGGGTCCGCTGTGCGGACCAAGAAGCCGGTCGAGGCACGAAAACCGACAACCTGATACACTGAAGCGTCGCTTCGCGGTGGTCGCGTTGCTCGATCTATGGCCACTTCGAACGGAGCTAGCTAGCGCAAGATGGCTCAGAATCCCACAACGCTGCGAGTCGCTCAAAGACGGGCCAACCACGTCGCCTTGGCATTGCTTCTTGGCGTCGCAGTGGTCCTCGCTTTGTGCTTAAGACGTGGCGAGATTCTGATCCTGTGCGCGAGCGTCGTTGCAGCGCTCGTCTGGGCAGTGAGGGGTCAGCGCGCTGCGGCGATTACAGTGACCATCCTCTTGTGCAGCCTCTCGATCCTTGGGATGGCTGATAGCCGACAAGTTCGCCTCGACAACGGTGACCAGCGCAGACTCTTTTGGGGTATCCCAATTGCCGATGAGCCGATGGAGGATGATGTCCGGCGCGCTTTGTCGTCGCTGGATGCGGGCGTTCCTGCCGAATGGGTATGGTGCGGAACGCGGTCTCCAGGCTGGACCGGTTGTGGGTATGCAGCGGTGTATCAAGAATACTACTATGCAGCGACTTGGGTCGCGATCGATCCAACGATCGCAAGCCAAATCCTTCGCGATGTTGCCGACCATACGAGACGGACGGGCGGAATGAGCGGGAGTCCGCCCCCGTGCAATGCGATGTGGAGTCCCGACGTTCTGATGGATGACGGGGTCGGCGGATTGCAGCTCATGCAAGGGTGGCAAAATGATCCCCGTGTTCAGATCTACCTCGAATCACGAGGCTTGCGACGCGCCGCCGCAGGATCGGACATTGACCCTTGATCACTTTGCGTGCCGCCGTTCAATGCGATCCGCAACCAACGGTCGAGAGAAGGTCACCATTCGGACGCACCTCCGCCCCGGCGATCTGGGCTACATCGTCTACCTCCACGGCATCCTCTACGCCCGGGAATACGGGTTCGATCACACATTCGAGGCCTACGTCGCCGGGCCGCTGGCCGAGTTTGCTTGCCATGCCACCGACCACGAGCGGATTTGGATCGCCCAGCAAGACGGCCGGATCGTCGGCTGCATCGCCATCGTCGCGGCGGCGAACGAAGCGCCGGCGGCAGAGGCGACCACTGCGTGTGACGTCGCCCAGCTCCGCTGGTTTCTGGTCGATCCGAGCGTCCGCGGCGCCGGCTTGGGCAAGCGGCTGCTTTAGGAGCCTTCGCATTCTCGAAGGAGCGCGGCTACCGCACGATCATCCTCTGGACCGTCAGCGCCTTGGCCGCGGCGGCGCACCTCTATCGCTCGGCCGGCTTCCGCCAGGTCGAGCAGCGGCCCGGCCGATTGTGGGGCGTGGACGTGATCGAGGAGAAGTACGAGCTGTACCTGCGGCCCGCCTGACGTCGTAGTCGTAGGGTGGGCATCGCCGCTTCGCCTGCTTCGCCCACCAGAAACCGGGTAGGCTCCCGATGACCGGCCGTCGTCATCGCCAGGAGGCCGCATTTGGTGGGCGATGCCCACCCTACGCCAGCGCCTCGGCGATCGGCCTGCCGTGGTAGTTGATGAGCACCGGCCGGGCGTCGGGCGTGAGGTACTCCTTCGTGCAGTCGATGCCGGCCAGGTGATAGACCGTGGCGGCCAGGTCGTGGGTGCTGTGAGTCAGGCCGTTCGGGTGCGCGGAGTACTTGTCCGTCTTGCCGACCGCCGTGCCCATCTTGATGCCGGCCCCCGACAAAGCCGTGCGGGCAATTCTCTGGCTCGACCTCAGAAGCCCGGCTTCTCGCAGAAGCCGGGCTTCTTCCACCGTTGGGTTGTTTCGGCCCTACCATCGCGCCATTCGATACCAGCGGACAAGGCAATAACGTCGCGCCTCTCTGCCGGGCCGGGCGATTTGCTCCATCCGGGCGCGCGTACTAGCTTTGATTGAACATTCATCCAGGAGGAGATACGCGCACACACTGCGCCATGCCCGCGGGTTTTCCCTGGGGCAGTCGCCACGGAACCGCAACCCGAACTGAGCAGCTTAAGACCGCCGTCGTGAATCGTTCGAGCCATACGCCGCCGATCCCCGGCAACGCCGGATCGCCGCCTGCGCCACCCGGCGCGGCGCGGGCGGACCAGGCGTTGGACTCAGTCACGCGGCGCGACCTGGAAAACCAATTGGTCCAGGTGCGGTTGGGCATCGCCAGCAGCCTCTTCACCGCCCTCCGCACCAAGCACGCCGACACCGCCTCGCACTCGTTGCGCGTGGCCCTGAACACGGCCGCCTGGATGGAGGCCCTGGGCATGGAGGCCGACCAGCGCGACGTGATGGAGGTGGCGGCGCTCTTGCACGACGTGGGCAAGATCGGCGTACCCGACAGCATCCTGCTCAAGCCCGGGGCGCTTTCGGCGGACGAAGCCCGGATCATGGATCAGCACCGCCACCTGGGCGTGGAGATCCTGCGGAGCAGTTGCCGGTCGCAGGCCGTGTTGGACATCGTGGCCAGCTACGCCGCCTGGTTCGACGGCACCAATCGTCGCGTGCCGCTGATGGGAGACGAGATCCCGCTGGGCGCGCGGATCCTCACGATCTGCGACGCTTACGACGCCATGACCACGGACCAGGTGTTTCGCCGGGCCATGCCGCGGGAGGCGGCGATGGCCGAGCTGTTTCGCTTCGCCGGCAGCCAGTTCGACCCGGACCTGGTGCGGTTGTTCGCCGACCTGCACGAGGAACACTCCGACCGCCTCTATGAAACGGCCCGGCATTGGCTTCAGGCCCTGGCCCCGAACCATGCGGATTCGCTGTGGGGCTTGAACCTCGTTCCCTCCGCTGCCACGCCGCTGATTCCCGAAGACAAGTTCCGCCAGCGGCTGCTGGACAACATGCGCGACGGGGTGGTGTTCGTGGACAGCAGCCTGCGGATTCTCGGCTGGAACACGGGGGCCGAACGCATGACGGGGTTGGCCGGCTCCAGCGTCTTCCAGCGGCAGTTCAAGCCCGGCCTGATCCACATGCGCACGGAAGAGGGACGCATTCTGCGGGAAGACGAATGCCCGGTGTCCATGGCCATCGGCTCGGGCGAGATGCGGATTCGCCGGCTGGTGATTCGCGGGCGGGGCGAGCAAGACCTGTCGGTCGAGGCCCAAGTCATTCCCGTGTCGGAGACCGACGGCACGGTCTGGGGCGCCGCCATGCTGCTGCACGACGTCTCGCCGGAAATGTCGCTGGAAGCCCGCTGCCAAAGCCTGCACGAAGCGGCCACCAAGGACCCGCTGACGCGGGTGGCGAACCGGGCCGAGTTCAACCGCGTGCACCAGATGTTCGTGATGGCGCACCTGGACCGGCAGTTGCCCTGTGGCCTGATCATCTCCGACATCGACCACTTCAAGAAGGTCAACGACACCTTCGGCCACCCGGCCGGCGACGAAGTGCTCAAGGGCTTCGCCGCGCTGCTGCGGACGTCGTGCCGGCCGGGCGACCTCGTGGCCCGCTACGGCGGCGAGGAGTTCGTCATCCTCTGCGCCGATTGCGACAACGCCGCGGCGCTGCGCCGGGCCGAGGCCATCCGCAAGTCGTTCTGCCAGATGCCGCACGCCGCGCTGGGAGGCAACAGCGCCACCGCCAGCTTCGGCGTCACCGAAATCCAGGCGGGCGACACGCCCGAGACCATGCTCAAGCGGGCCGACCGCGCGCTCTACGAGGCCAAGGAAGGCGGCCGCAACCGCGTGGTGCAGTTGGGCAGCGGATTGCGTCAGGCCGTCGCCGAAGGCGAAGTGCGGGCCAACGCCACCTCCAACGTGCTCTTGGAACAGGATCTCTCGGCCCTCGTGCCCCCCTTGCTGCTGGTCGAGAAGCTGCGGGGCTTCGTTTCCGATCACCAGGCCGAGATTACCTCGGTCGCGGAAAGAGGCGTGCGGCTGTCTTTCCCCGGCTCGAGCGGCTTCTTCCGCCGCCGCGCCGACCGCAAGGTGGCGCTCAATATGGAACTCAGCATGACGGATGCGTCGAGCGCGGCCGGTCCCAACGGCGGCGTCGCCTCGAAGACGTTCGTTCGCGTCCGCGTTTCGCTGCAGCGGAACCGCGACCGCCGCAACGCCGACGCCCTCGACCGGGCCCGGCAGTTGCTCGCCAGTCTCAAGTCGTATCTTATGGCCACCGAAGAGAAAGCCACGCTCGGGGAGGGCGACAAAGGCGAGCCGCGCCAGGACCGCCGCTTCGCCAACCGCCACGAGCCGCCCGTGGGGTAGGCATCTGCCTGCCGGCGCGCCCGTGGGCTAGGCATCCTGCCTGCCGCATCGCGCAGGGTCGCATCTTGCCTGCCGGAATGCCGGGTTGTGCACCGCCGCGAGTCACAGGTACTCGCGCCAGCCTCGCTCTTCCAGCAGTTGCACGACCTTGCGGATCGCCTCTTCGTCCTGCTTGTTGGCCACCAGCGTGGCGTCGGGCGTGTGGACGACGATGCAATCCTTCAGGCCCAGCGTGACGATCAGATGATCGTCCGGCCCGCGCACGATGCAGCCGCTGGTGTCCAGACCCAAATACCGCCCGACAATCGTGTTGTCTTGGGGATCGGCGCCGCGCAGCCGGGCCAGCGAGCGCCAGCTCCCCACGTCGTCCCACTCGAAGGGCGCCTCGATCACCAGCACGTCGGTCGCCTGCTCCATCACCGCGTAGTCGATGGAGATGCCGCGGATCGCCTCATACTCGCGGGCGAAGACGGCCTTGGCGCTGGGCGAGGTCCAGGCGTCGGTGATGCGACGCAATCGCGCATGCATTTCGCTCTGGCGCTCTGCCAGGGCCGAAAGGATCGTCTCGCCCTTCCACACGAAGATGCCGGAATTCCAATAGTAGTCGCCACTCTCGAAATACTCGCGGGCCACCGCCGCCACGGGCTTCTCGCGGAACTGCCGCGCGCGGTAGACGTTGAGCCGACCGCCGGCGGACGTGGAATAGGATTCGCCTCGCTGAATGTAGCCGAACGACTCGGCCGGATACGACGGGCGAATGCCCAGCGTGACAATGCGGCCGGTCCTGGGGTCGGTCAGCACCCCGGCTGCTCCCAGCAGCCGGGGTGCTTGGTCCGGGGGTGCTTGGCCCGGTTGCTCAGTGGCGTCGGGTCGCTCCTCGACCAGTTGCACGGCAGCGCGCAGCGCTTCGCGAAACGATTCCTCAGGCCGCACCACGTGATCCGAGGGCAGCACCACCAAGGTGGCGTCCGGATCGCGCTGGCTCACCAGCATGGCCGCCAGGCCGATGCACGGCGCCGTGTCGCGCTTGCAGGGCTCGCCCACGATCGACTCGGGCGGCAGCTCGGGCAACTGCTCGGCCACGGCCTCGGCCAGCGCGGCCCCTGTCACCACCAGCGTCCGCTCCGGCGGAACGAGACCTTTCAGCCGATCGAGCGTGAGCTGAAGCATTGACCGCTGGGCGACCAGCGGCAACAGTTGCTTAGGACGAAGCCGACGGCTTTCCGGCCAGAACCGCGTCCCGGCGCCGCCGGCCATGATGATCGCGTGCAGCATGAGGAATCTCGCGGAGGCGTGTGGTCGGGTCGTAGCCTGATTCTCCGAATCGGGCACGCCCGACTCAGAGAGTCAGGCTACCGCACATGGAGCGGGACGACTACTCTGGCGCCTGGGAAGGGCGCTTGGTTCGACCCGAACGGCCGCGCGCGGTTGTCCGCCGCTCCCCGCGTCAGCCAGATCAGCAGCAAGACGACGGCGGCAAAGAGCAGTGCCACGATCAGGGGGCCGAGCCAGTCGGCCTTCCGCCGCACGCGCGTGATGCGCTTGCCGCAGTGCGGGCAATGGGTCGGCAGCGGCCGGGAGAGTTCGCCGCCGCAGGAGCAAGTCAGGCGGCGCATGCTGATCAAAGTAGTAGGCACACTCCGTGTGCCGTCAATGTGGCCATCTCGCTTCCGCGAGACGAGTTCATCTCGCGGAGCGAGATGGCTTACCTTGGACAACGGCACACGGAGTGTGCCTGCTACTGCGATGGCTGTTCTTCCTCGCTGTCTTCCACGGCTTCGCTGTTCAGCAGCCGGGCCAGCACCGTGCGCAAAGCGCGGAGCTTGATCGGCATCGACATGAACACCCGGTGCGGGCCCAGGTTGGCCTCGTGACGCCATTCGCGCTGCCCGATGGCCAGCAGCAGCACGGCCGGAATGTGCTTGGTCTTCTCGTCCGCGGCGAACTTATTGAAGGCCTCCACGGCGTCGCGGCCGATCGCCTCGGCGCTGAACACCACGCATTCGGCGATGGCCGGGTCCTGCGCAATGCGCTCCAGCGCCCGGAAGGGGTCGCTGATGATCAGCACGCGGTAACCGCTTTTCCGCAGACCGTCGCGGAACAGCTCCTGCGACTGCGGATCGGCCTCGACGATCATCACCGGGCGGCGCGGGCCGGTATGGACGGGCCCCTCGTCCTGGGCGGCGTCGGCCGTTTTCCCCTCGGCCTGGCCGAGCTTCTCGACCGCGCGCTTCAGGTCGATCAGCATTTGGGCCGGCGATTGGTAGCGGATATCCGGGTTGATGTGCATGGCCCGGTCCACGATCTCGCCGATGAACCGCGGGAGCTGCTGTCCCAGGTGCTGAATCGGCACCACGTTGAGGAACCGGCCGCGGGCGCCGCGCTCCGCCTTGTTGCGCGTTTCCTTGAGCGGCGGCTCGCCGGTGAGCATGTGGTAATAGATGCAGCCCACGAAGTAGAGGTCGCTGCGCGGGTCGTCCTTGGGCCCGCCGCCGGCCTTTTCCAGCCCGGCGTAATCGACCGTGCGGGGGACTTCTTCCCCCTTTTTGGCGGCCAGGCCGAAATCGATCAGCTTGGCTTGGCCCGCCGTGGAGACCAAGATATTGGTCATCTTTATGTCGCGGTGGGAGAAGCCCTGCTGGTTGGCGTACTTGATGGCGCTGGCGATCTCCATCAAGACGTGCGTGGCCTCGAGCGAATCGAGCCGCTTGCGGATGCGGACGAAATCCTTGAGGTTGCTGCCCTCGACGAACTCCATCACGATGTAGTGGGTGTGGTCTTCCTTCCCGTAATCGTAGATGGCGACGATGTTCGGGTGCCGAAGCTTCTTGCCGACTTGGCCCTCGCGCACGAAGTGCTCGACGACGTCGTCGCTGTCCGCGTGCCGGCTGCGGAGCACCTTCACCGCGACGACCTCGCCGGTCGCGCGGTGGATTGCCCGGTAGACGCGGGCGAACGTCCCGTGGCCGGCCATGTACAGCAGCTTGTAGTCGCCGTAGAAGAAGCCGACCGAATAGTCCTTCTTGACGCGTTCCACCTGCCATTTGGTGAGCAGGTTACGGCGGATCAAGGCCTGCAGCAGCTCGTCGGCGGCGGCGCCGCGGCCGACCTCCGACCAAACGTCCTGCAACTCCTGGGGCTCCACCAGGCGGAGTTCCACGACTTGCTGGGCGATGCTCTCAGCAGTCCGGGCCATGGGGGGAAGAGCGTACGAGAAGCCGAGATGACAATCGCGGCTCGACGGGCAGCGTCGAGGAAGGCTGCGCCGTCGAGGCGACGCAGTTCATCCTATTCCACGGCGGGCGGGCGGGCAATCCGCCTTTCGCCAGCAGGCCCCCGGCCGCCGGCCAAGCCGTAAGGCGGACACTCTTCTCCGCCCGAAGTAGGTGCCGCGAGCCGAGCGGCACCGGCCACTGCCCGCTAGCGGCGGACAAGCGTTTCCGCCCCGCGTTACCGGGCACGCTGGGCGCGGCGGGCCGTGTTTTCCATGTTCTTGCGGGCAGTCTCCACGGCCGCCTTGAGGTCCGTATCGTCCGCGGGGGGAACAAACTTCCCCTCGCCGGTCGGCTTGGCGGCCAACTGAGTCTTCACCTCGGGTTCCACACCCACCTTGGCGAACGGCTTGCCCAGCGGGGAGTAGAACTTGGCGGTGGTCAGGCGAATGCCGGTCTCGGCCGACTTGAGCGAGAAGATTCCCTGCACCGAGCCCTTGCCGTACGACCGGTGCCCGACGAGCGTGCCGCGCTCGTGGTCGCGGATGGCCCCGGCGAAGATTTCGCTGGCGCTGGCGCTGTCGCCATCGATCAGCACCACGAGCGGCACGTGCCAGACTTGGTCCGCGGCCTTCTGAGCCCGGTAGGTCTGGTTTTCCAGCTCGTTGCGGCCACGGGTCGAGACAATCGTGCCCCGCCCGGCGGGCGCGTCGCGTGAGACGAACCGATCGACCACATCGACCGCCGAGCGCAGCAGTCCGCCGGGGTTGCCGCGCACATCGACGATCAGGCTCTTCATCCCCTGCTTGTGCAATTCCCAGAGGCTCTTGTGCACTTCCTGGTCGGTCGTCTCCTGGAACGAGCTGATGCGGAAGTACGCGATGCCGGCGGCCTGGTCGAGGATCTTTGCATCCTCGACGCTGGGCACTTCCACCCGGCGGCGGGTCACCCGCACCTCGCGAGGCGTCTGGCCCGGCGTTTCGATCGTTACCTGGACGGTGCTGTTCTCCGCGCCTTGCAGCATGTCGGCCGCTTTGTCGGCGTTGGTATTGACCGTCGATTTGCCGTCCACGGCCAGGATCACGTCCTTGGCACGCAGCCCGGCACTCTGGGCGGGGCTGCCGGAAATGACCCGCAGAATGACCAGGCCCTGTTTGGCGCCCTTGAGTTCGATGCCCAGGCCCACGAAGTTTCCCTGGATCTGGGCGTAGGTGTCTTTCAGCTCGCCGCCGGAGAGGAAGGCCGAATAATCGTCGAGCGAGTTGGTGGCGCCGCACACGTATTCCAGGACGGCCGCGGCGGCCGGCAGGCCCAGTTCTTTATTGACGTAATAGGCCGCCCAGTGCACCGCGTTGTAGGCGTCGCGACGCGAGTCGATCAGGGCCGGGTCCATCGTCCGCCGCAGCTCGGCACGCACGGCCTCCACGCGCTCGGGCGTCACGCCCTTCAGGTTCCGCGAGGCAAAGCCTTCGTCGCTCAGCGCGATCTCGAACAACTCGGTGCCGCGGTCGGTCAGGCGCTTCCAGGTAACGGCGTCCGGGAACCGCGGGTCGGGCTTGGTGTTGGGATCGTCCACGTAGTGCGACTCGATCTTCAGCGTCACTTCGTCGTACAGCGCCAGGGCCTGCTGCAGCGACAGGTCGCTGGCCAGCCCGCGGAAGGTCGAGTCGTGATACCGCCGCGTGACGTCGTAGTGCATGCGGGCGAAGCGGAACCGCTGCTCGACCGCGCGATCGTTGGGGAACTGCTTGCGGACGTCCTCGTAATAGGTGAGCGCTTCGTCCCATTTACGTTGCCGCTCGAAGTCGAGCCCCTTGCCGAGGACGGCATTGACGTCCGCGCTCGCCTCGGTGACGACCGGCCCCATCGCCGTGGGCGCGCGACTGGGCGACTGGGCCAACCCGGAAGAGCCGAGGACGGCCAGAGAAAGGGCGGCCAAAGCAAGCCAACGCGCCGCCGCCAATTCGCGAAAGACCCGAGAGAGCATGGGAGTGATTCCAAGTGGGGAGGGAGTAACGCCTTGAGGTCGCACTCTCCCCAGCTCGCACACGACGCTTGACCAAACGGCGCGTGACCGAAGCGTGGCCTCTGGCGGAAGCCGGCTTCCGGAGCACGCGACCTTGCCGCCGCGAAGCGACATGATTGTCGCCACGAAGCAATGCCGCGCACGAAGCTGGGAGTGGGCGGGGCGAGCCGCCCAAAGGCATCCTGCCATGAGCCATCACTGGCGTCGCCGAAAGACGGGTCCGAATCCTTCGGCTCAACGTCAATGTGGAGCGTCCGTCAATGCGGAGCTTAATCCACGGGAAGCCCGGCTCGTTGCCAAGTCAGGCCCCTGGAGAGTATAGGCCACGAACGCCCCACGGTCAAAAACTTGGCGCGGGGCGTTGGGCCGCATTCGGCAAACGCCTGGCACAGACGGAACCTCGAGGTCCACCTGTAAGCCATGTGCCGAGGAGGGCAATTCCCACTGACAGCGTGGAAACGGGGGCCGTGCGCGGAATCGCTCAGCCGGGAGAGACACTTAGTGCCGCTCAGAAGCCCGGCTTCTTGGAGAAGCCGGGCTTCTCTCGTGGGGCAGGCATTCTTGCCTGCCGGCAGGCAGGAATGCCTGCCCCACCCGCGCGACAGGCAATGGCCCTACGTCCCGCAAAAGTGCACCGCCGTCAGAGCATACACCCGCGCCACGCGCACCAGCTCTGCCACGGGCACCGCTTCGTTGAGCGTGTGCGCCCCTTTGGCGTCTGGCCCATGAGTGATGGCCGGCACTCGGCCGCGGGCGACGAAAGTATTGCCGTCGTCCACGAACGGCTTGGCCCCGCGCGGAAGCCGCCGGCCAGAGATCGCCTCGTGGGCCGTTTGAAACGCCGACACCAGCGGATCGCTTTCGTTCAGCTCGAAGGCATCGCGGGCCACCACGAACTGACCTTCGGCGTGCGTGCCGGTCTGGCGTGCCACCTCGGCCAGCAGCTCTTGGTATTCTTGCCGCAGATCGGCAATCGGCGCCCCCGGCAGCCAACGCCGCGTGCCGGAGAGTCGAAACTCGACGGGCGCTTGATTGAAGATCTCGCCGGAATGCACCTGGCCGACGAAGCAGCTTGCCCGGCTGGCCAGGGGATGCGTCTGCTCTTGCAGGGCCGTGTCGAGCTCCGCCAGCCGCCGTACGAGCTCGGCGCCGGCGCGGATGACGCTGGGCTGCTCGATGCCGCCGAGCACCTCGTGGACCGGCTGGCCGTCGCGGGTGATGCGCGCCTCGAGGATCGCCAGTCCGCGCCCCACGACCGGCAGCCGGTCGGAGAGATACTCCGGCAGCAGCACGCCATCGCCGAGAAAGCCCCGGTCGATCAGCCCATCGACCTGTGAGCCGTCGCCCCAAGGGCTTTCATGCAGATCGTGGGCCGTGACGAGGATTCGCCCGCTCCTCAGCGCATCGGCGTCGCGCAATGCCCGCATGGCCTCGCACATGGCGGCCACGCCCCCCTTCATGTCCGAGGCGCCGCTGCCGTAGAGGATGCCCGCTTCCACGCGCGGCGGCACAAACGGCAAGTGCACGGTGTCGAGGTGGCCGTTGAACTGGAGCGTGCGGCCCGGCCGCCCGGTGTCGTAGCGGGCGACCACCGCCGGGGCCTGCGGCCAGCCAGCGTCGGGCCGTTCTACGGTGAAGCCATCCGCGGCCAGGATCGCCGCCAGCCGATCGGCCACCGCCCGGCCGTCGCGCGTGGGGCTGGGGACCTCGACGAGCTTGACCGCCAGATCGAGCAAGCGATCGGGCCGGATCGCAGAATTGATTCGCGGGAATATGTCGCTGGGATTCATGCGTGTGCATTCGCGTTCGGGGCAATCATCCGCATCGGCGATGTGGGAGCACGTTTTGGGCTGAAGGCCCATGACCCGAAAGCCCAGGGCGAAGGGTCGGTGGGCGCCACGCGTAACATCAAGGCCCAACGGGCCGTCACTCGTCGCACCCGGGTTGCGGTCCGTTGGGCCTAGGAACCGTCGGTGCGCCTGGTACCCAGGGCTTCGCCCTGGGCTTTCGAGTCAAGCACCTTCGGTGCGGAAGATTCATCGACGTCCCTCCGTGGATCGCACAAACACCTGCCACTGGATCGAGACGCACTACTCGCTACCAATTAGGCCTGCCCACGCCGCGCGACGCGGAGCTGCGCGCGGGCCTGGGCCGTGCGGCGGTCGCGCAGGTCGAGCTGATCGTCCCCGTGCGCGGTTTGGGCAAGCACCGACGAGAGCTGCTCGGCGGCGACGTCGGCCTTCAGTTTGTCGGCCGGGACGGCCCGCTTTGTAAGGACCGAAACGACGTCGCCGGCCACTTCCACGAACCCGCCATCGACGTAATACCGCCGCGTGCTGCCTCCCTGGGTGATGCGCATTTCGCCGTAGCCCAGGCGGCCCAGCATCGGCGCGTGCTGCGGGGCGATGCCGATCTCGCCGTCATACAGCGGCAGCGAGACGAATTCGGCCGGCTCGTCCAGCACCGTGGTTTCGGGAGTGACGACGATGCACTGCATGGTGGTCAGTTGTCAGTGGTCAGTAGCCGAATTCGCCAGATTCGGGAGCTCGCGGCGACGCCTGAAGTCTGGCGACTTCAGCTACATGTTACCGGCTTCTACTTTCCCTTCGCCGGTTTCTTCGTGTATCGCGGCTGATAGAGCTGCACTTCCATATCGCCGGGCATCTTGAAGTGGGTCACCAGACCGTAGCCGTGGTCGGCGACTTCGCCCACGAACTCCACGCCCTTCTTCTTCAGCTCCGCGACCGTCTTCTGGATATCGTCGCAATAGAAAGAAATGTCATGCTTGCCGGAGGGCGCCCCTTGGTCGGGATCGGCCGGGTGGCAGCCCATCTCGGCCTCGGGCAGGTCGAAGATCAGCCAACCCTCCCCCACGTCGGTGTACGGGAAGCCCAGTTTGTCCCGGAGGAAAGCCCGCAGGGCCTCCGGCTCCGAGGAATAAAACATCGTGTGCACGCCGCGGATTGGCATGTCAATTGTCCTTTGTCAGTTGTCCTTTGTCCCTTGTTGTGGTTGCGGTCGAGCTAGTCGCCAGCAACTGACCAATGACAAGGGACAAGGACCAATCGAGTCCTCCCGGCTGGACTCGAACCAGCGACCCTCGGCTTATAAGGCCGACGCTCTGACCCCTGAGCTACGGGAGGAAGCAAACCCGCGGCATATGCCGGATATGCTGTCGTTTGTTTGCATGACTCCTCCTCGCAACTGGAACTCGCTCGCCATTAGCTAGCGGCGAAGCGAGATGTCACTCAATTTGACTCCTGACTCCTGACTCCTGACTCCTGACCCCTGACTCCTGACTCCTGACTCCTGATTCACGCTGCTTTCTGTTGCTTCTTGTACTGCTCCTCGGCCTGCTCGACGGCGCCGACGTACCTGAAGGCCGCTTCGGGCAGGTGGTCCCATTTGCCGTCGCAGATTTCCTCGAAGCTGCGGATCGTCTCGGCCAGCGGCGTGATGTTGCCCGGCTTGCCGGTGAACACTTCGGCCACGAGGAACGGCTGCGACAGGAACTGCTCGATGCGGCGGGCCCGGTGCACGACCCTCTTATCTTCCTCGGACAATTCCTCGACGCCAAGGATCGCGATGATGTCTTGCAGCTCGCGGTAGCGCTGCAGAATCTGCTGCACCCGCCGGGCGACATTATAATGCCGCTCGCCGACAAACTGCGGATCGAGAATCCGGCTCGCGGAGGCCAGCGGATCGACCGCCGGATAGATGCCCTTCTCCGAAATCCGCCGCTCCAGGTACAGGAACGCGTCCAGGTTGCCGAACGCCGTGGCGGGGGCGGGGTCGGTCGGGTCGTCGGCCGGCACGTACACGGCCTGCACCGACGTGATGGCCCCCTTGGTCGTCGAGGCGATGCGTTCCTGCAAGGCGCCCATCTCGGTGGCCAGCGTCGGCTGGTAGCCCACCGCGGAGGGCATGCGGCCCAGCAGTGCCGACACCTCACTGCCGGCCTGGGAGAAGCGGAAGATGTTATCGACGAAGAGCAGCGTGTCGGTCCCGGTCGTGTCGCGGAAGTACTCGGCCATCGTCAGTGCCGACAGAGCCACGCGCAGGCGGGCGCCGGGCGGCTCGTTCATCTGGCCGAACACCATGCATGTCTGGTCGATGACGCTGCGGCCGGTCTGGCCGATCTTGGCTTCCTGCATTTCGAGCCACAGGCTCGTGCCTTCGCGCGTCCGCTCGCCGACGCCGGCAAACACCGAGTAGCCGCCGTGGG
>JBGQHD010000011.1:0-18623 GCA_041497795.1 Planctomycetia bacterium | reverse complement strand
CGCGGCCGCCGCTGGGACAGCGACCACGTCGAAGCCCTGATGGCCCTCGCCTGCCTCGACGATAGCCACTTGTGGCCCAATTACTGGACAACCCTAGACCCCGAAAGAAATTAGCCTCGCCAGAATCCTTGGGCACACACCACCTTTGCTCGTCTTCGTTTCCTTGGTTGCCTTCTGTTAAAATGGGTTTCGTAAGCCTCTGCCAGCGGGTGGAACCCGACCCGTTCTTCGGCTACACGTTCTCTCTTGTCTTCAGGATTTCGCCATGACCATCGACACCGGGCGGGTGGCGGGTGCGGGTGGCTGGGGCTGTAGCGCTAGCGGAAGCCGGCTTACGCTGCGCTCCAGCCCCAGCCACACAGCCGATGCGTTACAGACTCCGCAACGATAGCTGCAGTTCCTTGTTCCCAATCAGAACCTTGTTTCCCCGCTTCCGCCCCACTGCCAAAATCCTGACGACGTCCGGCTCGTCCGCGGCAACTTCGTAGAAGACGCGCAACTCTCGGATTCGCAGCTCCCAAGGAGCGACCGGGTTCGGCCGCAGGGGTTTTCGATTGCGTGTTTCAACCAGCGGTGCGCACGCGTGGGTAGGTATTGCGACGCAATTTTGGTGACCTGCGCGAGCACCTTGCCTACGCGCGGGTAAGCTCCCGCCACAGGTACGCGCTGGCTTTGATGCCGCGGTGGAAGTCGGCCAGGCAGAACTTCTCGTTGGGGCTGTGCAGGTTGTCGTCGTTGCGGCCCCAGCCCAAGAGCAGCGTGTCTACGCCGAGATGCGTCTTGAGCGTGCCGACCACCGGGATCGAGCCCCCTTCGCGGATGTTCACCGGGCGGCGGCCGAAGGCCTGCTCGATGGCCCGCGAGGCGGCGGCGACGTGCGGGCTATCCAGCGGCACCACCACGCCGGGGGCCGAGCCGTAGCGCACCAGCTCCATCTTGATGCCCGGCGGGCAGAGCTTCTTGAGTATCTTCTCCAAGTTGGCGGCGACCTTGTCGGGGTTCTGCTTCGGCACGAGACGGAAGCTGAACTTCGCCCCGGCCTTGGCGGGCAGCACGGTCTTCGACCCTTCGCCCTGATAGCCGCTCCACAGGCCGTTGACGTCGAACGTCGGCCGGGCCCAGCGGCGCTCGGTGGTGGTGAAGCCGACCTCGCCCGTCAGGCCGTTGACGCCCACGCCTTGCATGAACTCCTTATCCGACGCTTTGAGGGCAGCGATCTGCTTGCGCTCCACGGCTGTCAGCGGCAGCACGTCGTCGTAGAAGCCGGGCACCTGGATGCGGCCCTTGTCGTTGATGAGCGCGGCGAGCATCTTGGCCAGCGTGTTGGCGGGATTGGTGACCGCCCCGCCGAAGATGCCCGAGTGCAGGTCTTGCTTGGGGCCGACGAGCCGCAGCTCGAAATAGGCGATCCCGCGCAGCCCGTAGGTGATGGCCGGCTGCTCGGCGCTGTACTTGCTGGTGTCGCTGATCACGGCCACATCGCAGGCCAGGCGGGCCTTGTTGGCCTCGATGTGCTTCTCCAGGTTATCGCTGGCGACCTCTTCCTCCCCCTCGATGAGGAACTTGAGCTTCACGGGCAGCTTGCCGGCCGTGGCCAGCCAGGCCCCGGTGCTGAGCACGTGCGTGAGCATTTGCCCCTTATCGTCGGTGGCGCCGCGGGCGAAGAGGTTGCCGTCGCGGCGGGTCGGCTCGAACGGCGGCGAAATCCACTCGTTCAGCGGGTCGGGCGGCTGCACGTCGTAATGGCCGTAGACAAGCACCGTGGGCGCCCCCGGCACGTTGGGCGATTCGGCGTAGACGATCGGATGCCCGGCGGTCTCGCAAATCTCCGTGGCCAGGTTCATGCCGCGGAAGCGGCCGGCCACCCATTCGGCCGCCCGGCGGACGTCGGCCTTATAGGCCGAGTCGGCGCTGATGCTGGGGATGCGGAGCAGTTCGCAGAGGGCGTCCTCGAACTGCGGGCCGTGGCTGGCCAGGTACTCGTCCAGCTCCGGCATCGGCGGCCCCAGCGGCAGCACGGGCACCGTTGGCTTTGGCGCCGGCCGCGACGCCCGCGGGGCGCGGGCCGCCGGCCGGGCCCTGCCGATCTTGCGTGGGCGGTGATTCGTGGAGGCGGCCTTGCGGGTGGCGCGGGCCGGTTTGCGCGCGGTCTTGATCTTTGCCATGGAGCTCGTCTTGGGGAAAGGGGAACGCGAGGCAGTGTACCGGGCCGGGTATCATTCGGCTAGCAGTTGAAAGCTGAAGCTAGTGCCGCTCTGCGTTCTGGGCCGCTCGTCCTCGTCGTCCTCGTCCTCGTTCTCGAATGCTCGGATTGCCAGCGAGGACGAGGACGACGAAGAGGACGAAAATAGGGTAGCCGCAAAACAACATGATCCATGATCTGAGGGCCGAATTTGCTCTGGCCTCGCCTCGCCGCTTGGCCTACCATCCGCGACCATTTCTCAGGCGAGGCGGCACACCAGGCTGGCGGCGATAGCTGCTGGCACGCGGCCGCCGCGTCGGCCAGTCGATCGACAAGCGCCAAGGGAGCACCACCGTGAAGTGGTTCAAGCCGATGTTTCTGACCGGGGCCATGGCCCTGGTGACCTGGGGTGTCTGGCACACGCTGACACAGCACAAGCACGCCGGGCCGGGTGAGACCGAGGAGCCTAGTGCCAAATGGGCGCGCGAGGCTCCCAAGCACGGCAAGTCCGACGGCGGCGCCGGCCGCAACGACTCGGGACGCTATGATTCCGCGCCGCCAGGCTCATCACCCCCGGGCGCCAACCCCGAGGTGAGTCTGGCGGGCGATCCCTTCACGCAGAATCGCTCATCGCCGGGCGGCGGCGCGAAGCTCGGAACCCTCGACCCCGGCCCGCCGCTGCCGGGGGCCAAAGAAGGCGTCCGCGACAACCTGGCACCGCGCGTCGGCGCGCAATCTCCCGGGGGGCCGTCGCAACCCAAGGAGGACCCCAGCGCGGTTGCGGCGAACGTGGAATCGCAGCGCCTGGCGGACCAGTTCGACGCGCTCCTGAAGCGCGTCAAGGAAATGAAGGCCAAGGGCCAGCTCGTGCCGGCTTACGAGGAACTCTCGTCCTGGTACCCCAGGCAAGACAAGCTCTCGCTGGCTAACACGCTGCTGATGTTCAAGGAACTGGACGAGCTGGCCGGCGAGGTCTTGTACTCGCAGAGGTCGTACCTCTCCAAACCCTACGCGGTGACCAATGAGTCGCTGGCGGTCATCGCCCGGCCGGTGTCGGTGACGCCCGAGCTGCTGGGCAAGATCAACGGCATCGAGCGACCCGACCAGATCAGCGGCCGGAACCTCAAGATGGTCCACGGGCCGTTCCATGCCGAGCTGCGGCGGTCGAAGTTCGAGCTGACGATCCTGGTGGGCGACAAACGGCTGTACGCCGGACGTTTCCCCGTGGGCATCGGTCCCGAAGGCGCGCAGCCCGGCACGTACAAAGTGATTCAAAAACAGATGGACCCGGTCTACTATCCCGATCCTGCGAATCGCGCGGTCACCGTCCCCGGCAGGGATCCCAGGAACGCACTGGGGAGCCGGCTGATCGTCTTCAAGTCGGCCGACGGTGACGGGGCCTTTCACGGGACCATCGAACCTCAATCCATCGGCAAGGCCTGCAAGGACGGCGGAATCCGCCTGAAGCCCAAGGACATTGAGGACATCTACGACATGCTGATCGAGAACGAGTCGCAGTTGATCGTGCGAGAGTGAGCGTGGACAGAGGTCAGGAGGCAGGGGTCAGGAGACAGGAGTCAGGGATCAGGAGTCAGATGGTCGTTCTGCCGTCCGTCTCCTGTCTCCTGACTCCTGATTCTGACATCCGCGCCCGAAAGTCGGTGGAGCCGCGCCGGATCGGCCGGGTAAACTCGTGGCATGAACACCATGCCAACGACCACCGCGATGCCGACCGACGCGATAGTGGCTGACAGGACGGCCGCCGACACGATGCCGCCGGCCGCTGAAATGGAGCGGGCATACCTCCAGGGGAACGCCTCGTACAACGGCCTGTTCTTCTTGGGCGTCCGCACGACCGGCATTTTCTGCCGCCCCACGTGTCCCGCGCGGAAGCCGCTCCCCAAGAACGTCGAGTATTTTCCCACCGCGCGGGCCGCCCTCGTGGCCGGATATCGGCCGTGCAAACGTTGCCGGCCGCTGGAGCCGGACGAGCAGCCGCCGTGGACGGCCGATTTGCTCTCGGAGGTCGAGCGGGCCCCCGCGGCGCGGATCACCGACGGCGACCTGAGGGCCCGCGGCATCGACCCGGCCACCGTCCGCCGGCATTTCCTCCGCCGCTACGGCATGACGTTCCAGGCCTTCGCCCGCGCCCGCCGGCTGGCCGGCGCCCTGAGCCAGATTCGCGAAGGCGGCTCGCTCGACGAGGCCGTGTTCGAGAGCGGGTACGAGTCGCACAGCGGGTTCCGCGAGGCCTTCCAGCGGACCTTCGGCAGCACGCCCCGCAACTGCCGAGACCGCGATTGCGTGTTCCTCTCGTGGCTCCGCAGCCCGCTGGGCCCCCTCGTGGCCGGGGCCACGGCCGCGGGCGTCTGCCTGCTCGAGTTCACCGACCGGCGGATGCTGGAAGCCCAATTCGCCACCGTGCGGAAGCTCTTCGACGGGCCGATCGTCCCCGGCTGCAACGCACACCTGGAGCTGCTGCAAGAAGAACTCGCCGCCTACTTCGCCGGCACGCTACGGAGCTTCTCGGTGCCGCTTACGTACCCCGGCACGCCGTTCCAGCGGCGCGTGTGGGAAGCGCTTCTGGCCATTCCCTACGGCGAGACGCGCTCGTATGAGGCACTGGCCGCGGCAATCGGCGAGCCAAAGGCCGTGCGAGCAGTGGGCCGGGCGAACGGCCTCAACCGCATCGCCATCCTGATCCCCTGCCACCGCGTGGTGAACAAGAACGGCCAGCTCGGCGGCTACGGCGGCGGCCTGCGGCGGAAGCAGTATCTGCTCGATCTCGAGCGGGCACGTTAGCAAACGTGCGTGGCGTAGGCTTCCAGCCTGCCGCTGCTCTCCTGGCGGTTAGGCAATCTGCGCACTCCGTCCTTACTTCACGGCGTTTTTCGGCACGGCTCCCACCGCGGCCTGCGGTTCCTGCCACGGCGTCGTGAGCCACACCATGGCGGTGCCGTCGCGGCTGCCGGTGCAGACGTAGCGGCCGTCGTGGGAGAAGCGGACCGAGGTGACTTCCTGCGTGTGGCCCTTGAGATTGAGGATCGCCTTGCCCTCGTGCTTTTCCGTCGCGTCCCAGAGCTTGGCCGTGTAGTCCTCGCTGGCGGTGAGCACGCGGCTGCCGTGCTCGTCGGGCGAAAAGGCCACCGAGGTGATGGCGGCGGTGTGGCCGGTGATAGTGACGATCTCCTTGCCCGTCTTGGCGTCCCAGAGCTTGGCCGTGTTGTCCTCGCTGCCGGTGATGACGCGGGCGCCGTCGGGCGAGAACGCCGCGCAGAGCACTCCCAACTGATGGCCGGCGAAGGTCTGCACGACCTGGCCGGTCTTGACGCTCCAAATCCGGGCCGTCTTGTCGCTCGAGGCCGTGAGCACCAGCGCGCCGTCGGCGGAAAAGACGGCGCTGCGGACGCGGTCAGTGTGTCCCTTGAAAGTGTGCACCGCCTCGCCGGTCTTGGCGTTCCAGAGAATGGCCGTGTGGTCGTCGCTGGCGGTGAGCACGAAGGCCCCGTCGGGCGAAAAGACCGCGGTGTTCACGAAGCCGGTGTGCTTGCCGGTCAGCTTCCGCACCGGCTTGCCGGTCTTGGCGTCCCAGATGCGGGCCGAATTGTCCCAGCTTCCGGTGACGATCCAGACGCCGTCGGGCGAGAACTCGGCCGCGGCAACGGCGCCCTGGGGGCTGAAGCTCATCCGGTCGCGCCTCGGCTGGCGGGGGCTCTGCGCGTCCCACAGCCGGGCCGTCGAGCCGCCGATCGTGACCAGACTGCGGCCGTCGGGCGAAAAAGCGGCCGACCAGATCGTGCCGCCGACCACGTCGCAGTCGAGGAACGGGCTGGCGAGGTCCTCTTCGTTCGGCAGCCGCTTCTCGGCCAGCGTCTGGAGGTCCCAAAGCTGCACGTGCCCGCGCTGCGTGTTCACCGTGACCGCCGTAACGCCGTCGGGCGAGATATCGACAGCGTCCACCTGCGTCTTGCCGGTCGCTGGCGTCAGCGTGCCGACGACCGTGGCCCGCTCCAGGTCCCACACGCGAGCCGCCCCGTCCACGCCGCTGGTGACGGCCCGGCGGCCGTCGGACGTCACGGCCAGCGCCACCACGCCGTCGGGATGCCGCAGCAGGAGGGAGGGCACTTCGCGGCCGGTCCGCAGGTCCCACTGCGTGACGGTCTTGTCGAGGCTGGCCGTCAGCAGCCGGCTGCCGTCGGGCAAGAACGCCGCGGCGGTGATCTTGCGGCGCGTGGGCGCATCGAGCGAAGACACTTCGCGCCACGAGTTGGTGTCCCAAAGCTTGCCCCGGCCGGCCTCGTCGGCAGTGAAGACGTAGCGGTTGTCGCGCGAGACGGCCAGGGCGGTGATGGGCGTGCGGTGCCCGGTGAGCCGCTGGAGCAGCTCGCCCGTGGTGGTGGACCAGACTTTGGCGACGGCGCCGTCGCTGCCGGTGATGAGCCAGCCGGGATGCCCCTGCGGCGTGTCCCAGGCCACGGCCAGGGCGGCGTTTTGCCCGGTACCCGGTAGCTTGAACGACTGGGTGCCGCCGGCGACGTCCCATACGCGGACAGTATTGTCCACGGCTGAGGTGGCCAACCGCTTGCCGCCGTCGAAGAACGCCACCTTGGCCGCCAGGAAGGCGTGCCCTTCGGCGAAGGTGGCCAGTTCCTTGCCGGTGCGGAAGTCGAAGGTCTTGGCCGTGCGGTCGCGGCTGGCGGTGACCAGCCGGTCGCCTTGCAGGGAGAAGGCCGCGGAGAGGATCGAGTCGGTGTGTCCCCGCAGCACGTGCCCGCGCAGCACGCGCACTTCCTCATAGCCGCTCACGTCCCAGAGCTTGATTTGGTTCTCGCGGTCGTAGCCGGCCGAGAGCACGAACCGCTGGTCCCGCGAGAAGGTGCAGGAGCGGACCCAACTGTCGTGGCCGCGGAGGGTCTTGATCAGCCGGCCGCTCTTGACGTGCCAGAGGTTGACGGCGTTATCGTGTCCGCCGCTGATGAGGAGCTGTCCGTCGGACGAGAACTCCACGCAGCGCACGGCGGCCAGGTGGCCGTCGAGCGGCGTGTACTTCGGCGGCGGCACCGGCTTGCCCTCGGCGATCTTGCGGTAATCGTAGGGCTGCACGTCGTCGGGCCGCCAGACGAGCACGCGCTTGTCGTACCCGCCGCTGGCGACCGTTTGCCCGTCGGGGGCGAAGGCGGCCGAATACACCGGCCCGCGATGCCCGGTGAAGGGAGCGCCGGATTTGCCATCGGTAGACCAAACGCGGCAGGTGCCGTCTTGGCTGGCGGTGACGATTTGCGTTTCGTCGGGCGAAAAGGCCGCGTCCCAGACCCACCAGGTGTGGCCGACGAACTTCTGGAGCTCCTTGCCGGAGGCGATGTCCCACAGCCGGGCGAATTGATCGAGCGACCCGGAAAGCAGCCGGCGGCCGTCGCGCGAGAAAGCGACGCTCATCACCGAGTCGGTATGGCCCTGGATCGTTTTCACGATCTTCTGCGATTCCACGTCCCAGACGCGGATCACGCGGTCGCTGGCGCCGGTGGCCACGAAGCGGCCGTCGGACGAGAAGGCCACGGCGTGCACGTAGAGTCCGGGGTGCGGCAGGTTGACGGCCTTGCCGGTGGCCACGTCCCACACCTGGGCCAGGCCGTGCCAATTGCCGGTGGCGAACCGTTTGCCGTCGGGGGCGAAGGCCACGGCATCGACCCGCTCGCCGGCGTCGTAGGAACGCGACTCCTGCGAGCAAACGTGCATCAGCCGGCCCCACTCCCAGTTGCGGAGCTGCGGCTTGCAGCTCGCCAGCAGTTGCCGGGCGGTGCCGAAGGCGTTCTCGTCAATCTTGGCGGCAGCCAGGCCGATCAAGGCCACGTAGGCCTCGTACTCTTCGGCCTCCCTGGCGGCGATGGCTTTCTTCTCCGATTCCTGGGCGGCGATTTTGGCCTGCTCTTCTTTGATCTTGGCCTCTTCGGCGGTCTTGCGGGCGGCGACGGCCTTCTTCTCAGACTCCTGAGCGGCAACCTTGGCCTGTTCTTCCTTGACCTTCGCCTCTTCTGCCAGTTTCCGAGCGGCCACGGCGGCTTCGCGGGCGGCGACGGCCTTCTTCTCCGACTCCACCGCGGCGATCTTGGCTTTCTCCTCCTTCTCGCGAGCGTCCTCGGCTTCTTTCTTCTTGGCCAGGGCATCCTTCTTGGCGATCTCTTCCTGCGCGCGGGCGTCTTCAGCCTCCTTCTTTTTGGCCAGGGCCTCTTTCTTGGCGATCACCTCCTTCTCGCGAGCGTCTTCGGCTTCTTTCTTCTTGGCCAAAGCGTCCTTCTTGGCGATCTCCTCCTGCGCGCGGGCGTCTTCAGCCTCTTTCTTTTTGGCCAGGGCCTCTTTCTTGGCGATCACCTCCTTCTCGCGAGCGTCCTCGGCTTCTTTCTTCTTGGCCAAAGCGTCCTTCTTGGCGATCTCCTCCTGCGCGCGGGCGTCTTCGGCTTCCTTCCGCTTCGACTCGGCCAGCTTGAAGTTGTCTTCCGCTTCGATCTTCTTGACCTCGGCGATGCCCTTTTGCTTGACGGCCTCGGTCCGTTCCGAGTTGATCCACACGGCGGCCACGCTCACCACGGCCATGAACACGCCGACGCCGGCCATCATCAGCCGCTTCATGGCCTTGAGACGCTGCTGCCGGGCGTCGCGCTCCCGCTTGGCGGCAAGCATGCCGGTCCGCAGGGGCCCTTGCTCCGGCTCGTCGGCCGGAATCAGCGACAGGCCCAGGTCGTAGTCGCCTTTGCGCGAGGCGCTCTCAGCGTAGGCCGCGCGGGCCGCCGACAGGCCGCGGCGGGCCTTGGCGTTGCCCTCCCACAGGGCCAGCGCCTCCTCGAAGGCGAAGACGGCCCGCGAAAAATCTCGATAGTCGTCGCTGGCGCGGGCCTGACGCAGGTCTCCGTCGGCGCGCGCCGACAGGGCGATGCTCTCCGAATGCGAGAGGTAATCGCGGATCGCGGTTTGGAAGTCGGCCACCGTGGCGTAGCGGTCCGCCGGCCGCGTGGCCATGGCGCGGAGCGCCAGCTCGATCAGCTCGCCCGACTTGTCGGTCTGCACGATCTCGTTCTTGGCGGCCGAAAACAGGCAGGTCATCGTGCTCTTGCCCGTGTGCGGCGGCGTGCCGGTCACGATCTCGAACAGAATGGCCCCCAACAGGTAAACGTCGCTCCGCGTGGTGATCTGCTCGCCGCGGCCCGAGGCCATCTCGGGGGCCATGTAGGCTGGCGTGCCTCCCATGCCGGCCGAGGGGCTGATCGTGCCGGCCTTGCTGAAGGCCTCGGTGGGCAGGGCCAAGCCCCAGTCCATCACCAGCACCTCGCCGTAGCCGCCGAGCATCACGTTTTGCGGCTTCAGGTCGCGATGGATGACGCCCCGCGAATGGGCGAAGCCCACGGCGTCGGCTACCTTCATCAGGATTTCGATGTTCTCGGCCAGCGACTTTTTCGTGATGACCTCGTCCCAGGGCGTGCCTTCCACGCGCTTCATGGCATAGAACAGCGCGCCCTGCTCGTTGCAGCCCAGGTCGTAGATCGGCACGATGTTCGGGTGGTCCAGCTCGCCGGTGACCACGGCCTCGGAGAGGAACTTCTCCCGCTGCACCACGTCGGCCGCGGAAGAGGCCTTGATCATCTTCAGCGCCACGGTGCGGTCGATCGACGCCTGGCGGGCCATGTAGACCACGCCCATGCCCCCCTCGCCGAGCGTGTCCAGCAGCTCGTAGTCGGCCTCGCGCGTCTTGCAGTCGCCGGCCTGACGCAGCGTGCGCGGCTGAATCTTCAGGTTGGCTTCGGCGCGCGACGTGCCGGACTCGCCGCCCTTGATCGTCATGCCGGGGCGGGCGCCCGGCTGCACGGCGTCGGCCCAAAGCTGGTTGAGCCGGGCCTCTTCTTCGCGGGAGAATTCGGCCGAGTCCAGCGTGCGGTCGATGGCCCTGTCGGGCACGGTGCCTGAGCCGGCCCGCGGTGTGAAGTCGGCCGAATCGAACGTCTGCGAGAGTTGCCGCTCGTCCACCGTGCGCCGGCTCTTGTCCTCGGCCGTCGGCGGCTGCGATTGCGACAGGGCACGGAAGGCGTCTTCGTCCAGGGTCTGGCCGATGGCGCGCTGGTCGATGGTCTGGCCGCCCGGCGGCGCTTTGGGGGGCGCGGGGGGCAAGCTGCGTTCGTCGATCGTCGAGCGATGCTGCGACTCGTCGATGGTGCTCTTGCCCCCGCGGGGCGGCTCGGCGGTGCCCGGCTCGCTGGGGACGACGAATTCCAGATCATCCCCCTGAAGGGTCTGGCCGATGCCCGAGACCGTGGCCCTGCCCGCGTCGGGCTCGCCCGGGCGGCCCTCCGCCGGGAGCGGCGTGCCGCAGTGAGGACAATTTGCCGCGGAGGCCTCGGCCGGCGACAGCTCGCGCTGGCAAGCGGGGCACTTGGGCGCGGGCGCGGGCGGTTTTTGCGCAGAGGGCTTGGGCATGGCGAAGCTCAATCACGGACGCGGATTTAGGACGAGCATCCTTGCCGAAACTGCCGGAGGCATCCTGCGCGAACGTATCTATTGGTCCGCTCGCTCCGCGAGCGGCATCGCTGGATCAAATTGTGCGGGAACCCGAACCTCTGTCAGCTTTGCTCGGCGGGCACAGAGGCAAACTGCCGAGCGGACCGCCTTATACCTGGCCCTGCGGCCCTTTCGACCCAGCCGCCGGGCTCGCTGACACGCCCCGACCGACGGTTGGCCGGAAACCTTGAGGGCGTCAGCCTTTTTGCCGTTCTGTTCAGACTCGCCGGCCAGCGCCGTCTTGTCAACCGCCCAGGGGTGGGAGGCAGGGTTCACTGCCACCCCAGCCGCGGCAAGCGAGCAAGGAACTCGGAGCGGGAGCGCGCCTTGCCCAGGGCGCCCTGGCCGTCACGACGCCGCTCGTTCGCTTGCCGAGTCGCCCGCGCCGGCACCGGTGACGGTTGTTCCGCCTGAGTTGATTATCCGGACCGGCGCGCGGGGGTGTCAATCAGCGAGATAGCGCGGGTCGCCAGTCCGACCCGAAATCGAGTCGCTCGCGGGGCACGTCCTCCAGCCGCGGCGCCAGGCGATCCTTGTCAGACAGCAGAGGATCGCTCACCGGCCACGCGATGTCGATGGCCGGATCGTTCCAGAGGATGCTTCCCTCGGCCCCGGCGTCGTAGAAGTCGGTGCACTTGTACGCGAACAGGGCCGTCTCGCTGGTCACGCAGAAGCCGTGAGCGAAGCCCGGCGGCACGTATAACTGCCGCTTGCTGTCGGCCGAGAGGAGCGTGCCGATCCACTGCCCAAAGGTGGGCGAGCCAGCGCGAATGTCCACGGCCACGTCGAAAACTTCGCCCTGCAAGACGTAGACCAGCTTGCCCTGCGCGTGCGGGTTCTGATAGTGCAGCCCGCGGAGCGTGCCGCGGCGCGAATACGAGAGATTGTCCTGCACGAAGCTGACGTCGAGTCCGGCCTCGCGGTACCCCCGGGCGTGATAGGTCTCGACGAAGAAGCCCCGCGCGTCGCCCAGCACCTTGGGCTCGATGATGAGGACGCCGGGCAGCTTGGTGGGACTGATCTTCATGTTGCTAGGCGGCGCGGGCCGTCAGGCCCAATCGCTGGCCGGCGTAGCGGTCGGCGACAACGCGGCGACACCACTCCTGGTTGTTCAGGTACCATTGCACGGTCTTTTTCAGACCGCTCTCGAACGTTTCTTGCGGCTTCCAGCGCAGGTCGCGATCGATCTTGCCAGCGTCGATCGCGTAGCGGTGGTCGTGGCCCGGCCGATCGGTGACGAAGGTGATCAATTGCTCGTGCGGCGCGTGGGGCGAGTGAGGCGCCAGCCGGTCGAGCAGCGAGCAGATCGACCGCACCACCTCGATATTCTGCCGCTCGTTGCCGCCGCCGATATTATACGTCTGCCCCACCGTTCCTTGCTCGGCCACGTGGACCAGCGCCCGGGCATGATCGTCCACGTAGAGCCAATCGCGGACGTTGCTGCCCGTGCCGTACACCGGCAGCGGCTTGCCGGTCAGGGCGTTTTGGATGATGAGCGGGATCAGCTTCTCGGGATACTGGTACGGCCCGTAGTTATTCGAGCAATTGGTCACCAGCGTCGGCAAGCCATAGGTCCGCTGCCATGCCCGCACGAGATGGTCTGACGCGGCCTTGCTGGCCGAATAGGGGGAGCTGGGATCATAGGGCGTTTCTTCCGTGAAGTAACCCGTCTCGCCCAGCGACCCGTAGACCTCATCGGTCGAGACGTGGAGGAAGCGAAACAGCGTGCGATCGGCCGGACCGAGCGTATCCCAATACCGGCGGGCCGCTTCCAGCAGCGTGTAGGTGCCGACGATGTTCGTTTGAATGAACGCGGCCGGGCCGTCGATCGAGCGGTCCACGTGCGACTCGGCGGCCAGGTGCATGACGGCATCCGGCCGATGCTGCTGAAACACCCGCCGCACTGCCGCCGCATCGCAAACGTTGACGGGCTCGAAGCAGTAGCAAGAACTGCCCTCAACCGCCTCCAGCGTGGTCAGGTGGCCGGCATAAGTGAGGCAGTCCACGTTGACGACTTCCGCCTCGGTTTCGGAGATCAAGTGGCGGATGACCGCCGAGCCGATGAAACCGGCCCCGCCGGTGACGAGGATCTTCATGGGAGAGTCCTTTCTCGACATTTGTCGCAATCAGCGTTGAGACAGCTCTTGTGCGT
Organism: Planctomycetia bacterium; assembly: GCA_041497795.1. Taxonomy (GTDB): domain Bacteria; phylum Planctomycetota; class Planctomycetia; order Pirellulales; family S012-138; genus JBGQHD01. The sequence continues at coordinate 5,745 of JBGQHD010000011.1, read as the reverse complement.
GGGCATTCAGCCAATCCATGGCCGTACCGCAGGCGATCACGGAATCGTGATGCTTGTGTGCGAGAAAGAAGTCGACGGCCGGGTTCGTGAAATACACCTCAAATCCGAAACAATCTGCGAGCACCGCCGCAGCATCCTTCCCGTTCAAGAAAAGAAGCATTGCCTCCTCATCCTGGGGAAGAAAGCACATTACCACCTGACTCGACGGTGAGAACGAAGCGATCCATCGCCATCCTTCGGGAGAAGCAGCCGTCGCTCGCTCCGGGAAATGCTCCCAGATCCAGGTAGGCCAATGAGCCAGCCCTACCGTGAAGCGTTGCAACACAGTCTCTCTGATGGCGCCTCTGTCTTCGGGCGAGAGTTCACCAACACAAACGCCCAACCCCTTGGCGGCATTCAGCACCTGTTCTTTGATGTTCCACATTCGTTCCCCAGTCTGTCTAGCAGTTGCATGGTACTCCCACGGGAATCGAATGGCGATGTGATACGCTCTCTTGCTTGCCTTCACCTTCCGTGTTCCGTGGCCTCCGGGCGAAGGCCCCACTTCCTGATCCAGCGGTAGTACGACCGCAGGTGCAGCAGCGCGTCGCGCGAGAGGACCTGGCGGCTGGCCCGTTGCTCGCCGTGATAGCAGTACGTGCCGCCGTTGAACATCACCCGCCAGCCGGCGCGGGCCATGCGGAGGCACATATCCACGTCCTCGAAGTACTTGGCGAAGCGACAGTCGAACTGGCCGACCTGCTCGTAGGCCGCGCGCCGGATCAGCAGGAAGCAGCCGGACAGCCAGTCGCACGGAAAGGCCTTCGTGTGCGGCTGGTCCAGATATCGATAGCGGTCAACCGCTTGCCTGAAGAACGGCGCCAGCGGCGTGCGTCGGCCGGCGATGACGCCCAGCGTCTGAAAACGCCGAGCCGGGTAGCCGTACGTGCCGTCGGGATGATAGAGCCGGCAGCCGCTGAGGCCGCAATCCGGATGGTCCCGCATGAAACGGACCATCTTCGACAGGCACTGCTCCGCCGGATCGAATTCCATGTCCGTGTTGAGCAGCAAGACCAACGGCGCCGTGGAGGTCTCCAGGATGCGGTTAAGATTCGGCGCGTAGCCAAGGCGCTGCGCATTGCGCAGCACCGTCGTCCGCGCGACGAGGGATTCCCACTGGCGCGTGCCGTCCTGGGAGACGTTGTCTACAAGGATCAGCCGCAGGCTCACGTCGTCACCTGATCGGGCCAGGGTCGGCAGCAGCCGGGGCATCCAGTCGCGCTCGTGCGTGTAGATGACGCCGATGTCCAAGTCCGCGACCTGCGTCACGGTGGCCGGCATCCGCGCGGCCACAGCTTGTTGCGGCCTGTGCGGAAACGATGCGTGCACGGCGGAGAGACCGACCGAAGCGGTTGGCTGTTCCTGGTCCGCTGGGCGTGGAAGGATGCCCTCAAGGGTCTGTTCCAACGCCGTCTTCCAGTCGGGCGGCACGATTCCGAACCGCTCCGCGAGCCGACGACAATCCAACCGGGAATTGGCCGGGCGTCGCGCGGCCGTGGGGTACCCGCTGGACGGCACCGGCCGCACGTCGGGCGCGGCCGCCAACGCGCCCCGCAGTTGGGCTCGCCGAAAGATCTCCACGGCGAACTGGTGCCAGTTCGTTTCGCCGGCGCAGGCCAGGTGCAGCAGCCCACCGCGTTCTCGCAGCCACCCCACAAAGTCGGCGGCGGCTTGCGCGAGGATTCGCGCGGTGACCTCGGCGACGACTTGCGCGGATGTGGGAGCGCCGATTTGGTCGTCAACCACTTTGAGGCTCGCCCGCTCGGCGGCCAGGCGGAGCATCGTCTTGACGAAGTTCACGCCGCGGACGCCGTGCACCCAACTCGTCCGCAGGATCAGGTGCGCGGCCCCCGTCGCCCGAATCGCCACTTCGCCCGCCAGCTTGCTGCGGCCGTAGGCGTTGAGCGGACCGGTGGGGTCGTTCTCCCGCCAGGCCCGGGTGCCGCTGCCATCGAAGACATAATCGGTGGAATAGTGCACCAGCGCCGCGCCGAGCCGCAGCGCCTCCTCGGCGAGGATGCCCGGGGCGATGCCGTTGACGACCATTGCCCGCGCGATCTCGGCTTCCGCCTGGTCCACGGCGGCGTAGGCGGCGGCATTGACGATCAACTGCGGCCGCAGCTCGCGGACCGCGGCGCGAATGCCGTCGGGCCGGGACAGATCGAGCGCTGGCGTGCCGCGGGCCGGCGCTCGGCAGGGCGCGACCACTTCACCCAGCGGTCGCAGCGACCGCAAAAGTTCGCCGCCGATTTGCCCGGTGGCCCCGATGAGCAGAATCCTTTGCCGGGCGGCCGTCCGCGACTCAGGCTTCGGTGATGGACTCATGCTGGCATCCTGCCCGCAGTGACGATCCGTTTAGTTGCTGCTCCTGCGCCATCCCTCTTGGCCGCAAATGCGTACTTCACGCCGCGCGATCGGCGGTCCTCAAACCAAGACTTGCATTGGCGACCAGATGGCGCAGGTAGCCGCCATACGCGCTGTTCCGCAGCGGAGCGACCAGGCGGAGCAGTTGCTCGGCATCGATATAGCCCATCCGCCAGGCGATTTCCTCGGGGCAACAGATTTTCAGCCCCTGCCGGGTCTCGATCACCTGCACGAACTGGGCGGCATCGAGCAACGATTCCTGAGTGCCGGTGTCCAGCCAGGCCATGCCGCGGCCCATCGTCTCGACGTGCAGACGGCCCTGCTCGAGGTAGAGGCGATTGAGGTCGGTGATCTCCAGCTCGCCCCGCGCCGATGGCTTGAGCGTCCGGGCCATCTCGACGACCTGCTGGTCGTAGAAGTACAGGCCGGTCACGGCATAGTTCGATCGCGGCCGCGGCGGCTTTTCCTCGATGGCGACCGCCCGGCCATCCTTTCCCAGGACGACCACGCCATAGCGCTGCGGGTCGCTCACGTGATAGGCAAACACCGTGGCGCCTTCGCGGCGAGCCATGGCGCACTGCAACAGGCCGCTCAGCTCGTGCCCGTAGAAGATGTTGTCCCCCAAGATCAAACAGGACGGATCGCCGCCCACGAAGTCGGCCCCGATCAGGAACGCCTGAGCCAGTCCCTCGGGCCGCGGCTGCTCGGCATACGAGATCGCCAGCCCCCACTGCGAACCGTCGCCGAGCAACTTTTGAAACAGTGGCACGTCGTGCGGCGTGCTGATCAGCAAGATGTCGCGTATCCCCGCGAGCATGAGCGCGCTGAGGGGATAGTAGACCATCGGCTTGTCATAGATCGGCAAGAGCTGCTTGCTGACCACCTGGGTGAGCGGATAGAGCCGCGTGCCCGAGCCACCGGCGAGGATAATGCCCTTCCTGCGAATCACGGGCGCGCCCTGTAAGACCTGCGTGCTCATTGCGTTTCGTCAGCCGCTCGAGGAGCGCATCACACTACCGTGTCACACAACCCGACGCGCAAGCGAGGGAGAATGCAAATGCAAGCCAGCGTCGGTCTGTCGCCCGCCCTCGCTTGCGCGTCGGGTTAGTGTGACAGCTTAGTGTGTCGGCGGCGTCTCGCCACCGGGACCGCAGGTGACTATAGCAATGCCTCAAAAGGCGGACCATGTCGATTGAGGGCAAGCTACCCCTCGCGCTAGCTAGCTTCGAGCCATTCGTCGTCCTCGTCCTCGTCGTCGTCCTCGTTCTCGATGCCAAACCGCTCTTTTCGAGGACGAGGACGACAACGAGGACGAGCGAACACGTCGAAACAAATGAGTGACGCTAGCATTGCTCGAATGCCCTTGACCTGTGCCTGCCGGATCGGCATAAGGTCGCCATGATCGCGATCCTGCTGGCCACGTACAACGGATCGCAATGGCTGACGCAGCTCCTCGAGAGCCTGGCCGCGCAGCAGGGGGCGGACTGGCGGCTCTTGGTCCGCGACGACGGTTCAACCGACGCGACGGGCGAATTCCTCCGCGACGCCGCCCGGCGCGACGCGAGATTGCAACTCGTGACGGATTCCGCCGGACGCCTGGGAGCCAGCGGCAGCTTCGGCCAGTTGATGCGGCACGCCTTGGCGACGGACGCTCATTACTTCGCCTTCGCCGACCAGGACGACGTGTGGCTGCCGAGTAAGCTGACGACTCAGCTCGAAGCGCTGCGAAACCTGGAAGCTAGGTCCGGACGGCCCCTTCCGCTCCTGGTTCATAGCGATTTGACGGTGGTGGACCGCGCGATGTGCACCCTTCACCGCTCGCACACGGAGCTGGCCGGACTGTATCGCGACTGCCCGGCTCCTTTTGCGCTACGCGCCTTGCTGGGGCATAATTTCGTGACCGGGTGCGCCACATTGTTCAACCGGCCGCTACTGGAGGCGGCCACGCCCTTGCCGTCCGGCGCGGCGATGCACGACTGGTGGCTCGCCTGCTGCGCCGCTGCGCTGGGACGCATCGAGTACATTCCGCAGCCGCTGGTGCTGTATCGCCAGCATGGCTCGAATGAGATCGGCGCCGGCCGCGCGCTGCTTCGACTGAACCGTCTGCTTCGAGCGCAAAGCCGAATCCAGCGTGGCGTGGCGCAAGCCTCCGCGCTCAGGCAACGGCTGCGCGAGCTGGGCGTAGCCGACGATCATCCGGCCGCCCGCATCGTGCAAGACTACGCCGGCCTGTTCGAGCCCCCGACTTCGCCGTGGCGCCGCGGTTGGGGAACCTATCGTTTGGGCATCGGTAGGCCGCAGCCGTTGTGGCGCCTGCTGCACGCCGCGAGTGCAGCAACTGTTAGGCGCGAGGGTCGTCCATGAAGCATGGCCAGGATCGCCTGCGGGTTGTCTACTCATTGCCCGACGGCGCGCAAAGCGGCGTCTTGCTGCGGACCGAATTGTATCAAAGGCTGGTCGCCGCCGAGGACATCGCCTGGACATTCGTCAGTCCCATGGCCGCGGATCAGGAGTTTGCCGCCGATTTCGCGCACGAGCGCGTCGCCTTGCGGCAATGGCCCGCCGCGCGGCCGGCGCGATGGGAGCGCCTGCTCGTGACTCTGCGTCAGGAGCTCTGGCGGCGGCGCATCGACAACGCGACTTCGCAGGTCTTCGCTCAACGCATGCGCTGGTCTGCCCCGCTGCGCTATCAAGTCAATCGTCGCGTGGCTCCGCTCTTGGCCCGGATCCCCGGTTTCGAGCGCCTGCTCGAATGGTGCGACCGGTATCTGGCAACGGGCGGCGGCTGGGGACCGCTGCTGCGCGCCGTGCGCCCCCACGCCGTCGTGCTGGGCAGCGCCACCGTCAAGCCGCAAGAAACGCCGCTGGCACGGGCTGCGCGGCGGCAAGGGCTTCCGCTGTTTGGGGTCGTCCCTTCGTGGGACAACTTGACCAGCAAGGGCCTCCTGGCACGGTTCGACGAGCTGGCCGTGTGGTGCGAGGGCATGCGCCGCGAGGCGATCGAGCTCTACGGCTACTCGCCGGCCAGCGTCGTGGTCACGGGGCCGCCTCCTTTCGATCCGCACGCGCGGCCGGTGACCGCGGCCGACCGGGCGCGTTTTTTCGCCGAGCGAAAGCTCGACCCCGGCCGCAGGCTCTTGACCTATGCCAGCGTGCCCAAGGAGTCGTGCCCGTTCAACCGCAACTACGCGGAGCTGCTGGCCGGTTTGATCCACGACGATCGCTTCGGGGCGCCATGTCAGCTCCTGGTCCGCATGCACCCGCAGGACGACCCCGCGCAGTTCGCTCAGGTTGGCCGTCTGCCGCACGTCCACGTCGAACGGGCGGGCGGCTACGCAGGCG
>JBGQHD010000010.1:0-18972 GCA_041497795.1 Planctomycetia bacterium | reverse complement strand
GTATTCCCCCGGGGCGCTTTCCAGCACCGGCCCGGCTTTCCACTCGCGGCCGTCGCGGCTCACGGCCACGTTGAGCGGGCTGCGGCCGAGCAACGTGTGGTTGTAGACCAGCAGGTGGCGGCCGTCTTTGAGCGTGACGGCGTGGATGCCGGAGTTGGGGTTCGGCAGCGATGTGAGCTTCATCTCCGACCAGGTCTTGCCGGCGTCTTCGCTCCACGCTTCGGCGATGCGGCCTTGGCGGCTGCGGCAGAGAATCTGCAGCTTGCCGCCGCCTTTGACGTTACTGTGCTGGAGGATCGTGGGCTGAATCGCCCCCAGCTTGCGGCCGTCGTTCAGCGGCTCGGTGTGCTGCCAGGTCTTGCCGCCATCCTTCGTCGATTCCATGTGCACCCGCCAGCCGTCGTGCTCCGTGCTGCTGCCGCACAGCAGCGTGCCATCGGCCAACAGCACTGGCCGATTCTTGATCGGGCCGGCAATGCCCTCGGGCAGGCGCTGCGGCTTGCCCCACGACTCGCCGCCGTCGTCGGAGGCGATCACCTCGCCCCACCAGGTGCTCGGGCTGGGGCCGACCTTGAAGAAGAGCCGTAGCGGCCCGGCGGGCTGCTGAAAGAGCACAGGATTCCACGTGGGATACCGCTTGCCGTCGCGGAGGCCGTTGGCGACTTCCACCGGCGCCGACCAGGCCTTGCCGTCGTGCCGCGAGAGCCAGATGCCCACGTCCGGGGCTTTCTCCCGCGTGCCGCCGAACCAGGCGGCCACCAGGCCGTGCTTGGTTTCCTCGATCGTAGAGGCGTGGCACTCCGGGAAGGGGGCCTTCTCGTAGATGAATTCGCTGGAGATCACGCCCGGCTCAGCGGCTGGGGAAGGGGTGCCGATGAGCATCCCCAGCACGGCCAAAACTGCGAGCCTGCGGCAGATCATGGGAAACGGCATCGCGAAGATTCTAGCATGGGCGGCGAGGGCTGGTCATGTTCAAAATGGGTTGATCGAGGCCGAGCTGGCGGATTGATCCGGCGCGCGGTGTGCCACTGCTCGGAACCGAATCGATTCTCCAAGCCGCTGCACGCTCCACGGTTCCGAGCAGTGGAAGCGGCGCGGATCGACGGCCAACGCCGCACTGTTCGAGACGGTGGTCGGTCACGCCCTGCTCGTCGCCGGCGTGCCCAACGACGATCCAGCCATCAGCCGGGCCGTGAAGTTCCTGATCGGCTCTCAGCAGGCCGATGGCTCTTGGCCGGTCCACGGCACGAAGGAAAACAAGAAGCAGCGCGTCGAAGAGACGACCACCTACTGGGGCACCGCTTGGGCGACGATTGCCCTGCTGCACACGCTGCCGCCAGCAATGCAGGAGAAGTAGGCTCGCCGTTTGGTTCGTAGTGCACGCGGCTCGTGTGCCCGAACCCAACTGATGCACGCGGGCCGCGTGCTCCACGATCTTGTGGCCAGCCTGCTCTCGTCGGCCTACGACGCCGCCCGCTGGCTCGGCAGCGGAACGCTTGGCGACGGCGGCAGGATTGGCGGCGCGGGCAAAGGGGCTGCGGACGGGTTGCCCGTTGCGGCATTCTTGGCGGCCGTCGGGGCCAGTGGCAGCTTGAGGATGAAGGCCGTGCCCTTGCCCGGCGAGCTTTCCACGCGGATGCGGCCGTGGTGGGCTTCCACGATATCGCGGCACATCGACAGGCCCAGGCCGGCGCCACCCTTGCCCGTCGCATCCGGACCCGACTTCGTGGTGAAGAACGGCTCGAAGATTCGCGGCAGCACGTCGGCCGGAATGCCCACGCCCGAGTCGCGGACGCTCAGCTCGACCATCTCGCCCACCTCGTCGAGCTGCAGCTTGAGGACCACCCGGCCGCCGTTGGGCATGGCCTGCCGGGCATTGACCAGCAGGTTGAGCAGCACTTGCTGCACCTGGCCGGGGTTGACCATCGCCGGCGGCACTTCGCGGAAGTACGTCTCCACCGCGATGTGATACTTGTTCATCTCCCGCTCCAGGAGCAGCAGCGCATCCTCGAGCAGTTGCTTGAGATCGGTCGGCTCGAAGCCGCCGGAACGCCGGCGGGCCATGCCCAGAATGCTGCCGGTGATCTTGGCCGCCTTGAGGCTGGCGGTGAGGATCTTATTGAAGGCCTTCTCACGGGTCTCGCGGTCGGGGTGCCGCAGCCCCATCTTGGCGTAATTGATGATCGTGGTGAGGATGTTGTTGAACTCGTGCGACGTGGTGCTGGCCAGCTCGCCCAGGTAGGTGAGCTTCTGGGCCTGGGCCAGCTTCTCGGTCAGCAGCGCCACCTGGTCTTGCAGGGCGCGCACTTCGTCGGACGTGCTCATGATGGCTACTTCGCTGGTGAATTGTCTGTCTTCGCTCTTCCGCCGGGGCTCGCTGACCGGCAGGGCCGGGCCGACCAGACGCCTCGCGGCGGCCTGCCCCGCTTGCCGCGCAGCGACGAAAACGCCGTGCCCGCCACGCGATGCGCATGGTGGGGTATCGTCCCCCCCAGCGGCGGAACTGAAGGGACGCTCGGCACAATCGCCTGTCCTGGATCGCGTGGGCGCCTGCCCGGTTCGTGCGGGATAGGACGTGCAGGGATCGGCGGAATCCGGGCTTTCGGCGGCGTGGGACGACTGGTCCGGCTGCCTCGACATTGCGCGATCGCGCGGCAACGGGCGATGCCGTCGCGACGATCCGCGCGACGTTTTGTGCATCTGCTGCAATTATAGCGCTGCGGGCAACTTGGCTAGCGTGGCAGCGGGCGATTGATATCGCTCGGGCCGGAATGCCGGCCTAGAATCTTCTCGTGGGGTAGGCCGGAAGCCGACCCCGCAGGAACGCCAACCCCATGCAGCACACGGAGGTGCGACCATGCGGACCGCAGGCACGCAAACCGTCGATCGGCTCGAAGCCGCGCTGGCACTGGCCGAGCGATTGGGCTACCGGATTCGCCTGGAGTCGCTGTGGGGCGAAAGCGGCGGCGGCTGCGAAATCCGCGGGCAGAAGTGGCTGTTCATCGACCTGTCGCTCACCCCGCGCGAGCAATTGGAGCAAGTGCTCCCGACGCTCCGCCGCGAAGCAGCCAGGATCAAGGCGGCGACTGCCGAGCAGCACGAAACGCCGCGCGAGGGCGGGATTCTTCGCTGCACTCAGAATGGCATAATGACGCGGAATGTCGCCGCAGCCGAATCGGCCGAAACCTCGGCGAATCGGGAGGTTAGCGCAGCCCCGCCGAAATCCTCTCAGGCTTTTTTGCCGCGCTGGCGACGCTGGTATAGAATGGTGGTCGGCAGCCAGCCCCAGGGCCGCTAACATTCGCCGCAGCCGGTCCCGCGTCTTCCGCTCACCGCCTAGAGTTCTAACACACAGAGGTTTCGATGTTCGGCCGCAAATCGTGGAAAGAAAAGCTGCTCGGCAGCAAGGGCCTGCCGAAGGTCGCCCAGATTCCCTGCGACAAGACCAGCAAGATGGGCACCGGCACGTTCGTCGTGCCGGCCCCCACCGAGGTCGATTCGCTGATGAAGAAGGTGCCCAAGGGCAAGCTGATCACCATCAACCAGATCCGCCAGACCCTGGCCAAGAAGCACAAAGCGAACACGGCCTGCCCGATGACGACAGGCATCTTCGCCTGGATGTCGGCCAACGCCGCCGAAGAGGCGAAGACCGAAGGGGCCAAGCGGGTGACCCCCTACTGGCGGACGCTGAAGACCGGCGGCGAGATCAACCCCAAGTACCCCGGCGGCGTGGAGCACATGCAAAGCCTGCTGGAATCCGAAGGGCACAAGGTCGTCCGCAAGGGCAAGAAGTTCCTGGTGGAAGGCTACGAAGACTCGCTGCACAATCTGGATTAGTAGGGTGGGCTGTGCCCACCATTTCTCCGTAAATTCTCCGTCTAGCGAATTACACCCGCATTTGGTGGGCATAGCCCACCCTACCATGCCGCTCTACGAATACGCCTGCGACGACTGCCACGAGGAGTTCGAGCTGCTGATCCGCGGCGACGAACGGCCGACGTGCCCCACCTGCGGCGGCGAGCACCTGGAAAAGCAGTGCAGCGTGCCGGCCGCGCACACCTCTCAGGGGCAGTCGCTGCCGACGTGCGAGGCCCCGCCGCGGCAAACGTGCGGCCGGCCGCAGTGCGGCCTGGGCGGCTGCCAGGGGCTGGAGTAAGGTACGTCCCGCGAGCCGAGTGGGACCGGATGCGCGGACGCACGTGGCAGGTCCGGTGCCGCTCGGCTCGCGGCACCTACTTGAGGCCGCATGCTCGACTCCACTCTCGGCCACCTCGCCGCCGGCGAGGACCTCTCGCTGGACGAGATGTCCGCAGCCGTGGACGCCATCATGCAGGGCCGCTGCTCCGCCGGCGAAATCGGCCTGCTGCTCACCGGGCTGCGGCTGAAGGGTGAGACGGTCGAGGAAGTCGCCGGCGCGGCGCTCGCCATGCGGCGGCACATGACGCCGATCCGCTCGTCGCGCGAAGGCATCGTCGATACCTGCGGCACCGGCGGCGACGGCAGCGCCACGTTCAATATCAGCACGGCCGCCGCCCTGGTTACCGCCGCGGCCGGCGTGCCGGTCGCCAAGCACGGCAACCGCCGCGTCACCAGCCGCACCGGCTCGGCCGACGTGCTGCAACATCTGGGCGTGAACATCGAGGCCGACGTCGGCGTCGTCGAGGCCTGCCTCGACGAGCTGGGTATCTGCTTTTGCTTCGCCCCGCTCCTGCACCCGGCGATGAAGCAAGTGGCCGAGGTCCGCCGCCAGCTCGGCGTGCCGACGATCTTCAATCTGCTCGGCCCGTTGACGAACCCCGCCTCGGCCCCGTTTCAGATGATCGGCGTCGGCCGGCCCGAGCTGCGCGGCCTCTTGGCCGAAGCCCTCGGGCTGATCGGAACGCAGCGGGCCATCGTTGTGCGGGGAGACGATGGGTTGGATGAGGTCACGCTGGCCGGGCCGACGCAGGTGTCCGTAGTAGGTCCCGCCTGCCGGGCGGGACACGGCGGCGGTGAAGACGCCGACCGCCATGACGCCAGCCGCGATGACGCCGACCGCGCTGTGCCGCCCGGCAGGCGGCACCTACCACGCGAGTTCACCTGGCAGCCGGAGGATTTTGGCCTCCGCCGCTCGGATATGGCGGCGCTCCGCGTCGAAGGGCCGGAGCAAAGTGCCGCCGTCATCCGCGCCGTCCTCGACGGCCAGCCGGGACCGGCGCGCGACATCACCGTGCTCAATTCCGCCGCAGCCCTCTGGACCGCGGGCAAAGACGAATCGCCCAGGCGCTGCGCCGAGCTGGCCGCCGTGGCAATCGACAGCGGCGCGGCCAGAGAACTGTTGGCGAGGCTGACGGAGACGACGGGCCGGACCGGCTAGCGTGCCGTCTTTCCTGATTGATCGGGACGCTCGACAAGCACTAGCCCGGCGTGGGTTCGATCCCCACCCCTGCCGTCAAAAATCTCCACGGTACACTTCCCGACGATGCTTTATTCGCGTGATGCGAACTTTCCTCTGCTGTTCATCGACGGCGTAAACGACCCGATAATCACCAGCACGCACTCGGCAGAGTCCGTCTTTATTCGTTAGCTTTTTGGACTTCCTCGGCCGTGGATTGGTTTTTAACGACAGGATCTTCTTGTCAACTCGCTTGAGCGCCTCGCCTGTAAGCGCATCCAAATCTCGCTGGGCTGCCGGCTCCAAAGTCACCTCGTATTCGTTGCCCGGCATGTACACTTCTCACGATTAGGTCAAGCCTCTCTTGCGCCTATATTCATCGTAAGAAATGCGATCTCCCTCTTCGGCTAAAGCGATACGCGCGTCACGCACGTCTTCCTCGTCCTCTTCGGCTTCGGCACAAGCCTTGCATGTGCCACCATCCTCGAATTCGTCGGGAGACAAAAGCGGAAAGCTATTGAAATCTGCGAACGCAGGATCGCGCGAGCTGTCTCTCGGCGCGGAGAGTGACAGCCGGTCTCCCCTAGGGAGCCTCTCTCCAAGCCTTTGATTTTGGATAATCCATTTGGTTGCTTTCATTGGTCGCCCTCGTCCTCTTGTTCGTCGTCTGGTTGGTCGTCGAACCGATCCAAAAACGCCTTGCATCGTTGAGTTAGAAAGCGATATGCGTCCCGAACGTTCTGAAGCAAATTCCCCAAGTCATCGAGCACTACTGGCGGTTCAAGCAACTGTGCCGTAGTGACCTCCATCCACACTTGCGAAAAATCTTCTGCGTAGGTCTCAAATCGGACGGCCGCAAAGTCCTCGTGGCGATGCTGATTTTCCCCTTCGCCAATAGTCGGAGGAAAACGGAACCGCACCCCAAAAAAAGACGGAGGTCTTTCAAAGGCATCTACAGGGTCCAGAACATTTGCGACCTTTCCGGCCAACAAGTGAAGCGAATTGTCGCTGTTCCCGACCTGACACAGGCAATGGATGCGACACCGCTGCAAAAAGAACGGCGGAACTTCTGTTCCGGGTATGTCTTCGGCAGCCGCATGTAATGCCGACAACACCGTTTGGACGATCCGAACGAATCCCTCAACATCTCCAAAGTCTGGTTTTTTCTCTTCAATCGTGATTGACCGCTCTGCGAACTGACACACCGATTCGCGGCCATCCGCTCGCCTACTCAGCGTCGGGTGGTGTACTTGTAGGTCCAGGTTCTCGTACCGATGTTCGTTGAACTGGGCATCGAACATCTTGTTGAACAGCCCCCGAACGATCTCTTTCCCGACACGAAATTGCGAAACCTCAGACGGTGGCCAATCCAGTTGCGTCTGGTAGAAGATCGCGCGCGGTTCAGCCAACATCGTTGGTCTTTTTCTCAGCGCAAAAAGGCCGCTTGCACAAGACCGGCAAATCTCCGTAAACCCTTGCCAGCCATTGATTTCCCGCAGAGAGTCGGGTTCTAGAATCGCGTAGACGCGATTCTAGACCGCCGAGCATCCCCATGTCAATACTAAATCTTTCGGGTTTTTGTATCACAAGTCAAGCACCAAATTGACCCCGGAGGGAGATTCCTCCACGCGACATTTTGCCTTCCCCGCGATTTACTGTTAGTTTGTTCAGTATTCATTTGTGCTAGGAGGCCGCGCCGGCACGGTTCGGGCGAACGGGTGTGGGTGTGCCGGCGCGGCCAAAGAGAACTCGCGTGCCAAGAGTGCGGGAATCTCGCGGCCCGGCCGGGAACGTCCTTGGCTAGGAGCAGCGGCCACGTCATGCTGAAGAATGCATGACCGCCTCTTCTACCACTCGCCCCTTGCCGCTTCGCATGCGGCCGGACCTTGTTATCCGGCCGGTGTGGCATGGCGCGCGGCGGTATTGGGTGGTTAAGGACCCGCTGGCGATCCGCTATTACCATCTGCGGGACGAGGAGTACGCGCTGCTGGAGATGCTCGACGGGCGGCATAGCCTGGCCGACGTGCAGCGGCAGTTCGAGCGGCGGTTCGCGCCGCATCGCATCAGCCCCGAGCAGTTGCAGGCCTTCTTCGGCATGCTGCACCGCGAGGGGCTGATCCTGGCCGACGGGCCGCGGCAGGCCGACGAACTGCTCGCCCGGGCGGCTAGCTCCCGCCGGCGGGCATTCTGGCAGGCGATCTCCAATCCGCTGGCCATGCGCTTCCGCGGGCTGGACCCCACGCGGCTGCTCAACTGGCTGTACGACGACTTCCGCTGGCTGTTCTCGCCGGGCTACGTGGCGCTGGTCGCGCTGCTCGCGCTGGCGGCGCTGCTCCTGTGTGCGGTGCAGTTCGAGACGCTCGTCGCCCGGCTGCCGGATTTTCGCGGCTTTTTCAACGTCCACAACCTGCTGGCCCTGGCGGCGGTGCTCGTCGTGGTCAAGGTGCTGCACGAGCTGGGGCACGGGCTAGCGTGCCGGCATTTTGGCGGGCATTGCCACGAGCTGGGCTTCATGCTGCTCGTCTTCACGCCCTGCCTGTATTGCAACGTCTCGGATGCCTGGCTGATGGAGAGCAAGTGGCGGCGGATTGCCATCAGCGCGGCCGGCATGTACGTCGAGCTGATCCTGGCCTCGCTGGCCACGTTCGGGTGGTGGTTCAGCCAGCCGGGCCTCTTGAACTCGCTGTGCCTGGACGTGATGTTCGTCTGCTCGGTGAGCACGGTGATGTTCAACGGCAACCCGCTGCTGCGGTACGATGGCTACTTCATCCTCACCGACTTGATCGAAGTGCCGAACCTGCGCGAGCAGTCCACGGCCGTGGTCCGCCAGTGGCTGGCCGGCTGGTTTGCCGGCGTGCGGGTGGCTGCGGAGCGGATGCTGCCGGAGCGCGGCCGCGGCTGGCTGGCCGGCTATTGGGCCGCCTCGACGGCCTATCGCTGGTTCGTCACGATCCTCATTCTGTGGGTGCTGCACCGAACGCTGGAGCCGCACGGGCTGGAGGTGCTCGTCACGCTGCTGGCGATTGCCGTCGTGGCCGGGGCCGCCACGACGCTCGTCCTGCGGACCGCCGCCTTCCTGCGTCAACCTTCCAGGAGCCGACAGGTGAAACCGTTTCGATTGCTCGTGCGCATGGCCCTGGTGGCCGCGCTGGTGGGCGTGGCCGGGTTCGTGCCGCTGCCGCACCGGGTGAATGCGCCGACGTGGATCGCCGCCGAGGCCGCCCAAAGCGTCTACGTCGCCGTGCCCGGCACGCTGGCGATGGCCGCGCGTGAAGGGGACGACGTGGCCGCCAATGGCCTGGTGGCGCGACTCACGAATCTCGACACCGACCGCGAGGTCGAGAAGCTCGCCGGGCAAGTCGATACGCAGCGCCGCCGGATCGACAATCTCTTCCGCCGCCAGCAGGCCGGCGACGCCGTGGCGACCGCCGAGCTGCCCACGGCCCGCGAGGCGCTAGCCGACCTGGAGACGCGCCTGGACCAGCGCCGTGCCGATCAAAGTCGCCTCACGCTGCACGCTCCCGTTGCGGGCACGGTGCTTGCGCCGCCGCGGCGGGCGGATCGGCCGGCCGAAGGAGAGCTAGCCGGCTGGACCGGCACGCCGCTGGACGAGCGCAACCGCGGCAGCCTGCTGGAGCGCGGCACGCTGGTCTGCCAGATCGGCGACCCGCGGCGGCTGGAGGCGGTGCTGGTGATCGACCAGGCTGAGGTCGATTTCGTCCGCGTCGGCCAGCCCGTCCGGCTGCGGCTCGACCAGCTCTCGCGGCAGTTCCTCACGGGCGAGATCACCGAAATCGCCGAGCTAGACATGGACCTCGTGCCGCGCGAGCTGCTGGGCGAGAAGCAACTCGCCGCCCGCACCGACCGCGCCGGGCAAGTGCGGCCGCTCTCGACCGGCTACCAGGCCCGCGTGCGAATCGACGACCATCGTGAGACGCTGAGCATCGGCGCCACCGGCCTGGCCAAGGTGGAGGTCGAGCGGCAAACGCTGGCCCGGCTGCTGTATCGCTATTTGCGAAGGACGCTGCGGTTGGAGCTATAACCGCCTCGACTAGTAGCGGGCCTCGACGCCAGCGGAGTACCCGCGGATGAGGATGCCGTCGCCCAGATTGAAGTTGATGGGGATCGGCGCGAGGGTCAACGGGCCCGTCTGCGGCACGAGCGAAGACGCCGTGGCCACGTTGTCCAGGAACATGATCTGGTAGCCGGCGCGAACCGCCCAATGGCACGTGACCTGGTAGCCGGCGAACAGGCCGGCCTCGTACAGGAACGCCGGGCGGTCCACGTCGGCGTTACCCGCCGAGGCGATACCGGGGGGCGCCAAGAACGTGACGTTGGCCTGGGCATCGTTCCAGTACACGCCGGCCTTGGCGAAGCCGTCCACCCGCAGGCCGTGCCAACGCTTGAACAGGACGTCGCCGCCCAATTGGAAGCCGTAGAGATCGTTGGTGGTCTTGAATCGCGCCGACGCGCCGGGGAGAGCGGCCGCGGGATTGGCTTGGAAGCCTAGCGACAGCGCTTCGTCAAATTGGACGTAGCGGAAACCGGCCGTCAGGCCCAGGCAGGGGAGCAAGGATCGCCGCGCGCTGATTTCCGCCGTTTGCAGCCGGGAGCGGTAGTCCACGGCCGCAACCGTGGGGCCGCCAACGACCGTCGGCAAGAAGGTGTTGATGAACGCCCCCGTGGCGGGAATGGCGACCGGTAGGCTCGACGTCCAGTCATCGAGCCACAGATACCGAGCTTCGACGCCCCAACAGCGATCGATCTGATAGACCAGCGTGCCTTCCACGCCCGGCTGGTCATCGAATTCGAATTGATTCGCGTCCAGGAGCGCGACCCCGGTGACCAGGTCCGAGATCAGTGGCACCGAATCGGGGCTTTCGCGCTTCAAGTAAAGGCCGTTGACCCGGGCGGTGACGTGGGGACCGCAGCAGCAGGGCGTGCAGCAGCAGCCGCAATCGCCGCAGCCGCAGTCATCGTCGCCGCAGCCTTGGCAATCCTCGTGCCCGCAGCTCGGGCAGCCGCCGTCTTCCCCATAGCCGCCGCCGGGATAGCCGCCACCTGGATAGCCGCCGCGGTAAGGTGGCGGGAGAGACTGCCCCGGCGCGTAGACGGGCTCCATCGCGGGCTCGTCGGCGATCGAGGGCAGGGCATCGCCGGGCACCGCGACGTGGTCCGCGGCATCGGCGTCAGACGGTTCGCGAGCCGCCGCCGAAAGCGGCAGCAGAAGCCCGAGGAGCGTCGCGTAGAGCAGTGGGTGCTTGTGCATGGTCGAGTCGCCTGCTGTTGCTGCCAGTGGCTGAGGAAAGGTTGCCGAAGGCCGTAGGACTCCTAGTGTTCATCGGTGCGGCGCAAGAGGCACGCCAAGGATTTTTCAGACGATCGGCAGACTCGCCGCCTGAGTTGGTGGCGCGGCTGGCGACGGCGTGACTGGCGGCAGCGAGCAGCGGTGGCGCAGGGCCGCGATTCTTGTGGGGCAGACATGCCTGCCTGCCGGCAGGCAGGAATGCCTGCCCCACTGCGTGGCCCCTGGCTTACACGAGGCGGCTGCATTATCCTCGCAGCATTATCCTCGCAGCGACGCGCTCGACCGCAAGCATTGGCAATCACGGACTGCACCGCCTGCGCTGCGTGCGTGTTGAACTGTCACCCTATCCTGGCGCCGGCGAGCGCCTCTCGCTATCGCAACCGCCATGCAGCACGTCCCCGCTCAGCCGCTCAACTACGAGTTCAGCCGTCATCAGCCGCCGCGGGCGCGGATCAAGCCGGGCGAGACGATCGTCGTCGAGGCCGAGGACGCGCTCTCCGGCCAGATCCGCCAGGCCGGCGACCGCCGCGACAAGAGCCAGATGCCCTACAGCAATCCGGTCACCGGCCCGATCTGGGTCGAAGGGGCCGAGCCGGGCGACGCGCTGGCGGTGAAGATCGTCGAGATTCGCCCCCGCAACGTGGGCGCCGGCGCGCAGTGCGCCACCTACACCGGCGCCCCCAAGCAGCTTTGCGAATGGCTGGGGACCGACGTGCCGCACGGGGCCCACGTGTGCCCGATCCGTGATGGGCTGATCTACTGGAGCGACGAGCTGACGATCCCCTACACGCCGATGCTGGGCTGCATCGGCACGGCGCCGGACTGGGGCGTGCCCACGACACTGCCGGCCGGGCCGCACGGCGGCAACATGGACATCGTCGAGACGTGCCCCGGCAACACCGTGCACCTGCCGGTCTACGTGAACGGCGGCTTCTTGTACCTGGGGGACGCCCACGCCGCGATGGGACACGGCGAGCTGTCGGCCACCGGGCTGGAGATGCCCTCCGAGACGACCGTGACCGTGGATCTGGTGAAAGGCAAGAAGCTGGCCGGGCCGCGGATCGAATCGCCCCATGAGATCATGTGCGTCGTCAGCGGCTGCCCGATGGAGCGGTCGATCGCCGAGGCCTACGCCCGGCTGATCCTGTGGATGGAGGCCGATTTCGGCTGGGACCGCTGGCGGGCCTACGACCTGCTGACGCACGTGGGCCGCATCAGCGTAGGCTACTACGGCATCGGCACGGTCGCGGCCAAGGTGGAGCGGAGATACCTGCGCGGATGAGCCAGCACCAGCAGCCAGCATCCCGGCTGCTGGCAGCAGCGGGGTGCTTGGTCACGAGGTCATTCGCCCAGCACCACCGTTTCGCCGTCGTTGCGGCCGCACAGCCAGCGCAGGGTGCGCGGGTCGGTGGAATTCCTGATCGGCCGCACGCTGGCGTCGGCCATGGCAAAGAAGCAGATGCCCGGATGAGGGCCGCCGAACTTGTAGGTATCGTCGTCGGCCTCGTCGTCCCCGGCCAGACCGCGCTCGAACTCCACGGCGCCCCAATCGTTGCCATGGAGGTTGCTGGCCAGGCGGATGGTGTTGGGGTCGTTGCGGGCCACGAGCGCCGGCTGGTCCACCGGGCCCCAGAGCCAGGCCCGTAGCATGTGCTTCTCGGCGATCAGCGCGGTGGAGCTTTGGCCGTCGGTCAGATGGGCCAGCGTGGTGACGGAACGCACCGGCGTCTTCGCCGTCGGCGGCGCGGCCCGAAACACGATCGGGCCGTTGCTGTGGGTGCTCCAGCTAAGCTCGACGGTCGTCGAAACCGCAACGTAATCGGTGGGCTGACCTGGCAACGCCTCCGGCTCGGGCGTCTCGCTCCGCCGCGATGGACAATAGAGCGTTCCGAGCCGAAACCCCTCGACCCAGGCGCGGTTGGCTTCCGACGAGGCGGGCTGGAGGATGTCCAGGCGCTCGTGTCCCCTCACGTCCGGCAGGTACGGCAGCACCAGCGCAGCCCAAGTCCAATGGCCTTCGTCGGTGGCCAAGGGGGGCAACTGGTTCTGCGCATCGTGATAGTCGCGAACCGCCAGCGCCAGTTGCCGCAAGTGATGGACGCACTGCGTCCGCCGGCCGGTTTCGCGCATGTCGGAAATCACCGGCATGAGCAAGGCCGCGAGCAGACCGATCACCACCGTGGTGACCAAAACCGCGAGGAGCGAGAAGTGCGGGCGAGGGCGGTCCAAGAGGGCTTCTCCGCGGGCTGCGTGGATCAACGTCGCGACCGTGATTCTAAGTCCGGAAGCCATTGGACGCAAATCGTGGCGACACGAGGTGGTGTCCTAATTCGACGTGAAAGAAGCCCGGCTTCTTGGAGAAGCCGGGCTTCTGCTGCACCGTCACGGCTTTGCGGGAATCGTAACTCCCAACAGCGGTCCCAACTCGAGCGTCTTCAGCGGCCGGGCCGACACGGGCGGGTCGCCGATCGACAGGTGCAGTTTCAACGTCGCGGGCTCGAAGACCATCGTCTGCAGCGTCCAGGTCCGCTGATTGACCGAGTGCATGGCCGCCGCCACGTCTTTGACGCTGAAGTTCTCGGTCTGCTTTTCAAGCTTCCGCAGCCGCTCGTACCGCCAGCAGGGGATGGGCACGTACAGCTCCGGCGTGTTGAAGTGGTTCGTGCAGGGCAGCACGCCTTTTTCCGGGCGGCGGACGACCACTTGCTTGGTTGTGATCTCGAGGATCGCCCCTTCCTTCTTGTCGCACACCGCCAGGTTCATGCAGGTCGTGGCCTTGAGCGAGCGCATCAGCTTGGCGGCTTCGTCCACGGTGGCGCACTCTTCCAGGATGCGGCGATAGCAAAAGGTGAGCGGCGTGCCGCGGGGATCGAAAAGCGTGGCGCCGTCCTTGGTCACGTACACGTCGAGCGTGGCGATCGTCAGCCCGGCGTCGTTGATGCCCGAGACCACGCCCACCATACCCGGATAGCCGACGGCGCAGAACGCCCGCTTCCCCTTCGGCCGCACGATCGCCACGAGGCTGTATTTCTGCAGGACGCCAAAGGGCTCGAGATCAAAATTGCGGCCCAAGAGCGGACCCTTCGTTTCGCTCTGCTTGGGATCGACATACAGCGTGGCGCACCCGCCCAGGCGGCGGAGCTCCAGCAGGCAGTTGCCCACCAGCACCGTGTCGCGGTCAATCTTGCCGACCTTGGCCCCGGTTTCGAGCTCCTTCTGATAGTCGGCCGGCACGTTCTTGAACAGCCCTTCGGCGGCGGCCACGAAGATCGGCCAGGCCAATTCCAGCCGATGGTGGCGAATGATCTCCTTGGGCAAGTCCAAGAGCGGCTTGACGGCCGGGGCCGTGAGCGTGGCCACCTGCTCGCCGATCTCCTCCGGCGTGCCCTGCACGGTAAGCACCGGCAAGTCGTTGACGTACTTCAGCTCCCCGCCTTTGTGCTTGGCCTCGGGGAAGCGAAAGGGCTCGGCCGCGCGGGCTGTGAGGCCGCTAGCCAAAGCGAGGAACAAACAAACAAGTGTCATTACGCGATTCAACTTCATTTGTACGTTCTGCTCAGGAATCACATGACCAAACTTCCGTACCGATGGGCACATTGAGCTTGCCGACTGTAGTGAGGCAAATGAACACGTGGTAGTGCGGGTTTGGGGAAACCAATGTCAACTCAGCAATTGGCGTTCGCAACGCCGATCCATCCGGCCGGGTGAGCGATACCAAGTCGCCACAGCGAAATACCTCTGTTCCTTCCGGAGCAAAGCCAGGGAAGAGGACAACCCCGTGCCCTTTGACCTCCACACAATCTTCGACCGTGAATAACCGCCGGTGCACGACGACAAGCTCTCGGCTATTTGGGCATGGTCGCGATGAGCGCACGCAGCACCGCATTGACTGACTCGGACGTCGTGAATACCTCCGCCACATCAGGGTCGAGGACGATCGCACGGCCGCCATTCTTAAGTCGGGCCGCAAACCGATTCGGACGCGCCATGGTATAATCGAACCGGTGTTCCGCCAGCAACCCGTCCTTGGCTGGCCGGGGCGACTTGCGAGATTGCATTCTCTTCTTAATCCTTGCGTCCTCTGGTTCTCAACCTCTGCTTGGGACCCATGCTCGTCGAAGCTCCGCTTCGCGATGGGGAAGCAGATCTTCCAACCGCGCGTTCCCAAGCAGAGCTTGGGAACGAGCTGTCGAACGAAAGGCCGACATTGCGTGATCTGCTACACCCCCTTCGGCACCGCCCAATGCCCTTCGCGGTACTCGCGCCGCAACAGGCTACCCGCTTCTTCGTCGCCGACGAACTTTTCTTTGGCCGGGTCGAATTTCAAGGTCCGCCCCACCCGCGTCGCAATGTTGCCCAGGTGGCACAGCGACGCCGACAGGTGGCCGATCTCGATGTCGGCCGCCGGGCGGTTGCCGCTGCGGATGCACTCCAGGAAATCGCGCTGGTGCGTCGTCTCGCGCTCGGCCATGCCGCCGCGGGCGACGGGCTTGTTCTTGGGGCCGAAGAGCTGCCAGCCGTCCCCCTTGCACAGGAGCAGCATGCCCTTGGTGCCGTAGAAGGCGTTGCCGTTTTCGTAGCCCTCCTGGCGGTAGGGGCTCCAGATGCGCTGCTCGAAGATGAGCTGCTTGCGATGGCCGACCTTGCCGTCGCCCGGGTATTCGAAGATCACCGTCTGCGTGTCGGGGAACTGCTGGTCGTCGTCGAAGAAATACTTGCCGCCCAGGGCCGTGATCGTGCTGGGGTGCGTCTCGACGCCCAGGCCAAAGCGGCCCAGGTCCAGGTCGTGCACGCCGTCGTTGCCCATGTCGCCGGTGCCGGTGGCGTACCACCAGTGCCAGTTGTAGTGCAGGCGGTTGGCTTGATACGGCATCTGCGGAATCGGTCCGAGCCACAGCTCGTAGTCCAACCCCTTGGGCGGCTCGCTGGGCGCGCCGCGGCCGATGTTGCTGCGAAGCTGGCTGTTCCAGACCTTGGCGACCAGCACTTCGCCGATCGCCCCCTCCCGCAGGAGCCCGATGGCCTTCTTCACGTGCTCCCCGCTGCGGCTCTGCGTGCCGGTCTGCACGACAAGTTTCTTTTGCCGGGCCGATTCGATCATCAGCCGCCCCTCGCGGAGGTTGTGCGAACAGGGCTTTTCGACGTACACGTGCTTGCCGGCCTCCAGGGCCAGCAGCGTAGCCGGGCCGTGCCAATGGTCCGGCGTGCCAACCGTCACGGCCCGCACCGCCGGGTCGTCGAGGACCTTCCGCAGGTCACCCACCACCTTGGGCCGCTGGCCGGTGGCGTCTTCGATGCCCTTGGCGGCCTTGGTGGCCCGCTCCTGGTCCGGGTCGCAGACGTACGCCATGAGCACGTCCTTATGCCGGGCAAACGACTGAGCCAGGAACGTCCCCCGCCCGCCACAGCCAATCGCGCCCATGACGATCTTATCGTCGGCTTTGTCGTCGCCCAGGGCTGAGTCGGCCAGGCCGAGTGCTACGGCGCCGGCGGCGCCCAACGAGGATTCCTGCAAGAACGTGCGACGCGTGGTTTGGGACATGGGGAGTGCTCCGTGGCGTGCGTGCAGTGAACTCTTCCGGCGGGCCTCGATTTTGGCACCGGCCATGATAACGACTCGCCGCACGGGAGGCGAAGGCATTTGACGCATCGCCCGCGCAGAGAACCACGTCGTTCATCGCCCGCGAATCAGGGCGGACGCGGGATGACGCGTCATCTCAAGCGTCGAGCGCAGTGCGGTGCTTGATGCGCAGCGCATCAAACGCCGCGTCGAGCGGAACACCGGCATCCCCAGCACGCAAGTCCGCAATCGCCTCTTGAATCGCCGTGAAGTCCTGTTCCTCAT
This sequence comes from Planctomycetia bacterium, assembly GCA_041497795.1. Taxonomy (GTDB): domain Bacteria; phylum Planctomycetota; class Planctomycetia; order Pirellulales; family S012-138; genus JBGQHD01. Next base: position 2,445 of record JBGQHD010000010.1, on the reverse strand, counting down.
CTGACAAGGCGGCGGTATGCATCGCCGCGGCAAGTTCGTCTTCGTGGGCGATCTCTGCGGCGATTTCCTGACGGTTGGCCAGCGCGTACGCGATCGCGGCATAGACTTGCGCGAGCGTGATGCCCTGATACTTGGCGAGTATGTCCTCGGGCGAGAAACCGCTCAGAAACCAGCGGTAAACCGAGCTGACTGGGATGCGCCGTCCGTTGATTCGAGCGCGCCCGCCGCACGCGCCGGGTGTGTGTACGATCAGGCCACTCAAGCCATTACTGCTCATGGAGATATTATATCGCGCGGCTCGCGCATCGAAAACCGGCCCTTGCTCCTTCCTTGGTTCTCCTTGGCAGTCGTCGAGGCGCCTCCAACTCGACGCGCCTGAGCCCACGAACCGATCTCCCTCCGTCACGGCCAGCCCGGTATAATTCTCCAGCCTTTTGATATCCCTCTTGTTCCTGCGAAAGCCATTCATGAGCGAGCTGAGCGATCGGACCGATGCCCTGCGGCACCGCATCCTTCAACTGAGGGACTCTCTTTGACTTCGGCTCGATGCAGGCCGAGGCCGCCGCGCTGGAAGCTCAGATGGCGCAGCCCAACTTCTGGAATAACCAGGAAAAAGCCCAGGCGACGATCGCTCGCTTGAAGGACGTCACCGGGGTGGTGAAGCCGCTGGCCGAGCTGCTCCGTGCCGGCGATGAGCTGCCAGGGCTGCTCGAGATGGCCGAAGAGGACGCCGGCATCGCCGAGGAGCTGCGGGGCGAGCTGACCCGCCTGGAAACGGCCCTGGACGATTTGGAAACCCGCTCGCTGCTCAGCGGCGAGCACGACTCCAGCGGCGCGATCGTCAACATCAACGCCCGCGACGGCGGCGTGGACGCCAACGACTGGGCCGAAATGCTGCTCCGCATGTACATCATGTGGGCCGACAAGAACAGCTACAGCACCGAGGTGCTCGATCGCCAGGACAACGACGAGGCCGGCATCACCTCCGCCAGCCTGGCCGTGCGGGGGCCGATGGCTTACGGCTATCTCAAGGGCGAAACGGGCATCCACCGCCTGGTGCGGATCAGCCCCTTCAACGCCGACGGCAAGCGGCAAACCAGCTTCGCCGCCGTGGATGTCTCGCCCGAGCCGACCGAGAAGGACGAAAAGGAAATCGAAATCAACGACGACGACCTGCGATTAGACTTCTTCCGCTCGTCGGGCGCCGGCGGCCAGCACGTCAACAAGACCTCCAGCGCCGTGCGGATCGTCCATCTGCCCACGAACATCGTCGTCACCTGCCAGAACGAGCGCAGCCAGCACAAGAACCGGGCCACGGCCATGAAGATGCTGCGTGCCCGGCTGGTGCAGCGCGAGGAAGAGAAACGCGAAGTCGAGCAGTTAGCCAAGTTCCACGCCCAGGCCCGTGTCGGCTTCGGCGCCCAAATCCGCAGCTACTTCCTGCACCCCGACCAGCGGGTGAAGGACGAGCGGACGGAGTACAAGGAAACGAACTTCCACAAGGTGCTCGACGGCGGCATCCAGGGATTTTTGGATGCCTATCTGCGGTGGCGCGTGGGCAAGGAGTCGGTGGCGAGCGGGGCGAGTGGATCGTAGCTCGGGCCGCCTCACACCGGCAGCACGAAGCTCATGTGCAGCTCGCAGTGCCGCAGTTGGATCTGGTCGCTTTCCTCGCGGGTCAGGCGGCGGAAGACCGGGTGCGGCGAGCGGGCCTCTTCGATCTTCAGTCGCTCGATCGCCCGACGGAGGTGGCCCAGACCTTCGGTTACGCTCGTTTCCTTGGGTAGCAGGTGACGCATCTGCTTGGGCAGGCTGAAGCCGGCGGGCATCGCCCCGTAGATGAAACGGCGCCTCATGAACAGCCCGGCGGCCAGGCGGATGTACCACGGGGCCTGGGCGTTGAAGCCGTCGATCGACATCTCCATGACCGAGGCCAGGTGTTCGAGGATTTGGCCGTAGGTCCAGTTGCCCAGCATCCGCACCGGCCCGGCCGCCAGGCACTCGGCGTCGGCCGACACCTCGTCGAAGTTCGTGTAGTGCAGTTCGCGGCGGCCGGTGACCTTGCCGGTGTCGATGGTCATGGCGAATCCTGAAGACAAGAGAGAACGTGCAGCCGAAGAACGGGTCGGGTTCCACCCGATGACAGAGGCTTACGAAATCCATTTTAACAGAAGGCAACCAAGGCAACGAAGATGAGGTCAAGGTGCGAAGCCTCGCAGCGGGACGCCTGCTCATTTCCTTCGTTGCCTTCGTTACCTTCTGTTCATCTCCTCTGCTTTAGACCACGCTGCGGGGCGAGGGGCACAAGATTTACCCGTATTTGCTGCGGGATTTGGCGATCACGCGGCCGGACCAGGTGTGGAGCGCCGATATCACGTACGTGCCGCTGCGGCGGGGGTTCAGGTACTTGGTGGCCGTGCTGGATTGGTTCAGCCGCTATGTGCT
>JBGQHD010000009.1:0-19236 GCA_041497795.1 Planctomycetia bacterium | reverse complement strand
GGTCATCTCGACACCCATCCGTGATTTAATTCCCCCTCGCCCACGGAAGAATACCGCGATCCCACCACCGCCTGCGACGCCAGTTCCACGACGCACCCCACTCCCACCATCGCCAGCAAGCCGAAAGCGTGTCATGGACCCGGGCAAAACGCCCTTGAGCAAACTGGCGCTGTCGCAAATGGGCAAACGAGTTACGATCAGCCGCCTGCGATCCACCCCAGGCCTTTTGCAGCGGAGGGCACGTCATGGCCGAATTCTCGCCAACCGCCCCCGATCGCGCAACGCCTCGGCGTCCGCGCCGCCGCTGGCTGCAATTCGGCTTCGCCACGCTGTTGAAGCTGGTGGCTTTGGCCGCCGTGCTGTCGGCCTGGTGGGCCGAACGCGAACGGCTGATCGACCGTATCGGCCGGCTGGAGAACGATCAGTCGGTATTGCGGATCGCGATGGGAGATGACGACGAGGTATGGGGCTACCCTTACACCGACAGCCCATTCAGTAATTGCCTCCTTCCCGGCGACCCCAACACGGCGCCTCCGAGCCCGACCGTTGCATTCGGCGCTGGCAGTGGCGCGATACTAGGCACGAGCGCTATCCCGGCTCCGCAATTGGCGCTTTCGAGGGACGAACTGTACCGACTTTTGCACGCGCACAAGGGCTGGCTGGCGGCGAACTGTCCGGAGGACCAGGGCTGGCAGGAGTTCCTTGCCCGGGGTGAACCCGCTGATGACTCGGAGTTGGAGACGTTGCGGACGGAGATCGCCGCCTTGCGGCAAAGCATGACTCCGCAAGGCGTAGAGGTCTTCGGACGTCCGGTCTCCGCTTCACGCCGGGAGCCTAACGAGGCATCCAACGCGCGCCAACCAATCGAAGCACCTAGTCCGCGGATCTTGGAAACTCCACCTCCGACGCCGTCGCCCGCGGTCACTGATGACGACCCGCCTCGAGAGGATCGTTCCATCAAAGTGGTCCAGCAATGTCTGCCGGCCCTCGTCAAGCTGTTGACCTCACCCGACGCAATGACGCGTCTCCACGCGGCCGATCTGCTCGGACAAATGGGCAGCGCCGCAGCCGCACCTTCATTGGCCGACGCGGCGAGCGACCCTTACGATGGTGTTCGCGAGGCCGCGATCCACGCGCTGGGGCACCTCGGGCCGTCGGCAAAGGCGGTCGTGCCACGGCTCACGGCGCTGCTCGACGACGGCGCCTACCCTCATCCGATGGGAGTTGCCAAGGCACTACTAGAGATTGACCCGCAGGCGGACATCATTCCACGGCTCGTGGAAGCACTCAACGACCAGCGCCCGGCCGTACGTCTCGGGGCGCTCGATTTGTTGTCGTCACTCGACGCCTCACGGGCAGCCGTGGCTGCCCCCGCGATTGCGGACCTGCTAAGCGACAAAGATCCCCGAGTTCGGTCTGAATCGGCGAAGGCGTACAGCCGTCTGGCACCGCGCGACGAGGCGGTTTCGGTCTTGCACGCCACGCTGAAAAGCGAGAAGGACCATGCCGTGCGGCGATTGCTCGCCCGCGCGATTGTCCGGCTGCAGAATGGCTCGCGCGAGCGTTAGCGCGGATCGCTTTGCACGAAGGGACTGAGCACGAGTGTGGCCGACTCGCTATGCGAGTCGGAGTCCAACTCGCAGAGCGAGTTGGCCACTCTTTAGGCCTTCGACCGCAACCGGCGAACCGCGTCCCCGGCCAGTCGCCGGGTGTGGCCGACGACTTGTTTCGCACGTTGCGAAGCCACGAGCTTCAGGCGTTGCGGCAGGTCGAGACGCAGGGCGGCGAGGTCTTTGCCCTCGTCTCCTTCGAAGGCCGCGAGCAGCTCCGGCTTCAGGCGCCCGGCGGCGACGCCCAGCGTCACCTCTTGCACCGGCACGGCGCCGGCCGCCACGGCTTCGCGGTAGCAGTCCATCCACAGGCCGGCCAGCGGGTTGTCGTCGCTCTTCCAGGGGTACAGCGGCGGCACGGCGTATTGCACGAGCTTCGAGTGCGAGGGGTCGTGCGACTCCAGGCAGCTCCACTGGCCGGGCAGCGTGTCGGCGATCTCGTCGGGGGGGACGATGCACAGCTCGCCCACCAACTGCGCGTGGCTGTAGCGGCCTTCGTCCAGCCCGCTCGCGATCTGGCCCAGGTCCCAGTGCAGCCGGGCACAGTCGAGCAGCATCACACCGAGCTGCCGGCCGGGCTGGAACCGCTTCTCGCCCTTGCAGATTGCCGGCCGCCCGGCCTGATAGGTGCAGAGCACTCTCTGCGGGCCGAAGGGGATTTCCCACAGCTCGGCAACGTCGGCGAAGACCTGCGCCGCGGCATCCAGATACAGCGCCCGGCCCTGGTAGCCGCACAGCTCGGGAATGGCAAAGCGGCGGAGCGACGCCGTGGACCGCAGCCGATGCCGCAATTGCTTGGACCGAGGCGGTTTGACGTGCCGCATGAAGTCTACGACCACCGGCCCGCTGGCGTGCTTGCGGATGCTGTATTCCAGCACGCGGGCCGGCACGCGGAGCCGCGCGGCACCGTCGCTGAACATGCCGCCCGGCGCGCCGACGAACACGCGCATCGGCTCGGCCAGCGAAGCGTAGTCGATGCCGCGGGCATGGAACAGGGCCTCAATGTCGCGGACCGGCACGTCCGTTGGCGGCGCGCCCGCTAGATCGTGCCCGATGCTCCGCAGCGCGCGGGCTTCGAGGTCGTGGAACTCCGGGCTGCAGCCGTGCCCGCCGTCGAGGCCCAGCGAACGCACGCGCCTCACGCCCATCTGCACGAGGATTTCGACGGCCGGCTCGATGCTGCCGCAGCGCGGCTGGGCGGCTGCCGTGCCGTCCGGCGTCGCGGCGCCGGCGGCCGTATAGCACACGAGCCGCTGTTGGGCCGCCAGCCGCCGCAGCACGGGCGTGCGGTCGAAGTACGATCCCAGCGGCGGACCTGCCTTGCCGTTAACCTGCGGCCGGCGCGGCATGACGAGCCAGCGGCAGTTCTTCTCCACGCGGTCGGCCCACGCGGCCACGGTCTCGACATCCAGCGCATGGGCCACGTCCACTGGCAGCTCGCGGCCGACGTGATCGAGGCCCCAGACGTTGTAGGCCGACACATCGACCTGTTCGCGACAAGCGAAGGTCGGGCCTTGGCCGACGATCAGCCACGGTTTCGCTGGCAAATCTTGCCGGCGGATCCAATCGGAGAGCTCAAGCATGTACCATTCCTTTTTCCATGCGACCGTCACTAGCAGCCCGGCTGCTCGCAGCAGCCGGGCTGCTGACGCGGTTCAAGCACTCGTTCCCTCGGCCGGCATCAAGGCGACCAGGTCCGTGATATCGAGAATGCCCAGCGGCTTGCCGGATGGGTCCAGGACCGGCAGCTCGCTCAGTTTGCGCTGGGCCATCACGTGCAGGGCCGCGGCCAGTTTCGTGCCGTGCTCCACGGTGATCGGCTGGTGCGTCATCACATCGCGGATCGGATGATCCAAGGCGTCGTCCCGGCGCTGCTCTAGCAGCCGCGACAGATCGCTGTCGGTGAAGATGCCGGTGAGCCGCTGGTCGTCGTCCACGAGCATCATGGCCCCGGAGCGCCGGCCCGGCCGGCTGACCTGAATGAGCACGTGGCGGACGCTGAGGGCGTCGCTGGCCACGCGGCACTCGGCCAGCGGACGCATGTGGTGTTCGACGTTGCTGAGCTTGCGGCCTAGGCTGCCGCCAGGGTGAAAGCGGGCGAAATCTTCGCGGCCGAAGCCGCGGCAGCGGCTGACGGTCAGCGCCAAGGCATCGCCCAGCGCCAGCATCAAGGTGGTGCTCGTCGTGGGGGCCAGACCGTGCGGGCAGGCCTCCTGGAGCGAACCGAGCGGCAGGACAACCGTCGCGGCCCGGCCCAACTGGCTGCGCTCGCTGGCGGTGACGGCGATGATGCCGACGCCCTGGTCCACGAGCGACGGCAGGATGCGGACGATCTCTTCCGTCTCGCCGCTGTGCGAGAGTGCCAGCACGAGGTCTTCGCGGCGGATGCGGCCCAGGTCGCCGTGGATGGCTTCGGCGGGGTGCACGAAGTGCGCCGGCGTGCCGGTCGAGGCGAAGGTGGCGGCGATCTTCTGGGCGATGAGCCCGGCCTTGCCCATGCCGGTGACGATCACGCTGCCATCGCCATCGCCGATCAGCCGCACCGCATCGGCAAACTCCACCGGCAGGCGTTTGACGAGGGCCTGCAGCGCGGCGGCCTCGGCTTGCAGCACCTCGCGGCCGAGCTGCAGCAGTTCAAACGCGCTGCGCGGGGAGGATAACGCGACCGCGGGACTGCTCATGGCACGAAACGAGGAGATCATGAAAGGACAGCGGCGATGGCTCGGCTAGCTCAGTCTCAACGCACGCCGGAGTGCTCGGCGGGGGGTGGGTGGGGGACTATGCCAAATGCCCAGAGGGGCGTAAAGACCAGCGGCGTTCGATCGACGCAGGCGCGGTGCCCGAGTGCGCGTGCGGCTCCAGACAAATGACGAACGATCCGCTAGAATCCACTGCCCAGGTATTCCTACCGACATCTGCGCGCCGAATGCCAGAACGAATCTCGAGGTGTGTCTTGTTCAGCTTCGAGCTAGTGGAGCCGTTTCGGATTCGACAATTAACGATCACGAATCGGCCACGGTCGGCGTGCATCGAGTTCGAACAACGCGGCGTCGTATCGTGGCTCCACCTGACTGCTCCGCGCGAGCTGGATGGGCTCACGGACATCTTCCAGGAGGAGCTTTGGAGAATTCGCATCGTCGATCACAACGCGATTGAGCATCTTGGCATTGAGTTTGGACGATTTGAACTTGTTCTTCTCGACGAAGATGGCGACATCATCACCGGAGTCACTGCGGATAACTTCGAATTCGTGGACGGTGCATCAACGACTTGATTTCCATCGCATGCGATCGCTCGTTCCACGGTTAAGCAACGAGCGAACATCAAAGGACAAAACGCCATGGCTAAGCCTGATCCGTTCGGCGCACGAGACACCTTCCGCACCGCCGCCGGCCCCGTCGGCATCTACCGGCTGAGCAAGCTGGAGAAACTCGGCTTGGGCAACGTCTCGCGGCTGCCGTTTTCGATCCGCGTGCTACTGGAGTCGGTGCTCCGGAACTGCGACGGTTTCGAGGCCACCGAGGAAGACGTGAAGAGCCTCGCCGCCTGGAAGGCCGCGGCCCCGGCGCCGGTGGAAATCCCCTTCAAGCCGGCCCGCGTCGTGCTGCAAGACTTCACCGGCGTGCCATGCGTCGTAGACCTCGCCGCCATGCGGGCGGCCATGCGGCGGCTGGGCGGCGACCCGGCCAAGATCAATCCGCTGGTGCCGGTCGATCTGGTGATCGACCACTCGGTGCAGGTCGATCACTTCGGCGACGCCAACTCGCTGGAGCTGAACGTTGAGATCGAGTACCAACGCAATCGCGAGCGGTACGAGTTCCTCCGCTGGGGCCAGAAGGCGTTCGCCAACTTCCGCGTCGTGCCGCCCTCCGTGGGCATCGTCCACCAGGTGAATCTCGAGTACCTCGCCAAGGGCGTGTTCGTCCGCAAGGATCACGCCGGCCCGGTCGCGCTGCCCGACACGCTGGTCGGCACCGACAGCCACACCACAATGATTAACGGCCTGGGCGTGGTCGGCTGGGGCGTCGGCGGCATCGAGGCCGAGGCCGTGATGCTCGGCCAGCCGCTCTACATGCTGATGCCCGAAGTGATCGGCTTTGAGCTGACCGGCCGCCTGCCCGCCGGGTCCACCGCCACCGATCTCGTGCTGACGGTCACTGAAATCCTCCGCAAGGAGGGGGTCGTCAACAAGTTCGTGGAGTTCTTCGGCGCCGGCGTCAGCGGCATGGGCCTGGCCGACCGGGCGACGATCGCCAACATGGCGCCGGAGTACGGGGCCACGATGGGCTTCTTCCCGGTCGATGCCGAATCGCTGGCCTATCTCCGCCGCACCGGCCGCACCGCCGACGAGGTCGAGCTCGTCGAGCGCTACACGAAAGAGCAGGGCCTGTTTCGCACTGACGATGGCGTGGCGCCGACCTATACCAAGACGCTGCGGCTCGACTTGGGTACCGTCGAACCGTGCCTGGCCGGCCCGAAGCGGCCGCAAGATCGCGTGCCGCTCAAGCGGATGAAGCAATCGTTCGAAACGGCGCTGGCAGCCCCGGTGGCCAACCGCGGCTTCGGCTTGGACGAAGCCGCTCGCCGCCGCACGGCCAAGGTGGCCTACAACGGCAAGACCGACGAGATTACGCACGGCGCGGTCGTGATCGCGGCGATCACGTCCTGCACGAACACCAGCAACCCGTCGGTGATGATCGGGGCCGGCCTCCTCGCCCGCAATGCCGTGCGCAAGGGCCTGAAGGTGCCGCGTTACGTAAAGACAAGCCTGGCCCCCGGCTCGCGCGTGGTGACCGATTACCTGGAGCAGGCCGGCTTGGCCGATCCGCTCAATCAACTCGGCTTCCAGACCGTCGGCTACGGCTGCACGACGTGTATTGGAAATAGCGGCCCGCTGCCCGAGCCGGTGGCCAACGCCGTCACGGGCGGCGACCTGGTGGTGGCCGCCGTGCTCAGCGGCAACCGCAACTTCGAGGGCCGCGTGCACCCGCTTGCCAAGGCCAACTACCTGGCCAGCCCGCCGCTAGTCGTGGCTTACGCCCTGGCCGGCACGACCGACATCGACCTGGTGACCGAGCCGGTGGGTCAAGGCAGCGCCGGCCCGGTGTATCTCAAGGACATCTGGCCCAGCCACGAAGAGGTCGCCAAGGCCGTGCAGGAGATGGTGCGGCCCGAGATGTTCGTCAAGCGATACGCCAACGCCTTCACCTCGAACGAGCGCTGGAACCGCATCGAGACGACCGACGCGGCCCTGTACGAGTGGGACGAGGCCAGCACGTACATCCAGGAGCCGCCGTTCCTCACCGATCTGCGGCCCGAGCCGGGCACGATCCAGCCGATCCGCGGCGCGCGGGTGCTGGCCTTGCTCGGCGATTCGGTGACGACCGACCACATCTCGCCGGCGGGCAACATCAGCCAGGACAGCCCGGCCGGCAAGTTCCTCATCGCCGCCGGCGTCGAGCCGCGCGACTTCAACAGCTACGGCGCCCGCCGCGGCAACGACCGCGTGATGACCCGCGGCACGTTCGCCAATATCCGCATCCGCAACCAGCTCGTGCCGGGCGTGGAAGGTGGCGTCACGCGGCACTTGCCTGATGGGCAGCAGATGCCGATCTACGACGCGGCCATGAAGTACAAAGCCGAAGGCGTGCCGCTGGTGGTGCTGGCCGGCGCGGAATACGGCTCTGGCAGCAGCCGCGACTGGGCTGCCAAGGGGGCCTACCTGCTGGGCGTGCGGGCCGTCATCGCCGCCAGCTTCGAGCGCATCCACCGCAGCAACCTGGTCGGCATGGGCGTGCTGCCGCTGGAGTTCCCCGCCGGCCAAACGTGGCAATCGCTCGGCCTGACCGGCGAAGAGACCTACGACATCCCAGCCTGCCCCGCCCTCCGGCCACGCAGCACAATCGCGGTGCGGGCCACGTCGCCCGGCGGCGCCGCCCGAGAGTTCACCGCCAACGTGCGGATCGACACGCCGGTGGAGCTGGAGTATTACCGCCATGGCGGCATTTTGCAGACGGTGCTGCGGAAGCTGCTGTAGCTGTAGGGTGTGTGAAACACACCCTACGTGGACCTGGCGTGTTTCACACGCCCTACCTGGTGGGACCGATGAGGCGTGTTGCACACGCCCTACCGCCACCCAATAAGTTGGGGCGGCGCCGAGCCAAGCAGTATCCACGAGATGAGCTTCGAGTAGGGTGTGTGAAACACACCCGGCCCGGCACGTGGTGAATTGCAATCGCAGAGGCGTGTTGCACACGCCCTACCGCACCGTCCCCTCGTATCTCCCTAGTACATCCGCAAGGGCATTCACCGTCTCGCCCACGGTCGCGTTGTGCCGCGCCGCGTCGATCAGCGCCGGCATCACGTTCTCGCCCGCCTTCGCCGCGCGGCGGACTTCGGCCAAGGCGCGCTGGGTGGCCGCCTGGTCGCGCCCCGCCTTGAAGGCGCCCAATCGCTCCTTCTGTTTCACCTCGATCAAGGGATCGATCTGGAGCGTCGGAATGCCGAAGCCCGCGTCGTCGGTGAAGGCGTTGACGCCAACGACGAGCTTTCGCTGGGCATCCACGTCGCGCTGGTAGACGAAGGCGCTCTCGGCGATGCGGCGGCGGAAGTAGCCTTTCTCGATCGCGGCGATCATGCCGTCTTGCTGATCGATCTCGCGGAAAATCTCTTCGGCGTCGCGCTCGATCTCATCGGTCAGCGTCTCGAGCATGTAGCTGCCGCCGAGCGGATCGACCGAGTTCGGCACGCCCGTCTCGTGGGCCAGCACCTGCTGCGTCCGCAGGGCGATGGTCACGGCCTCTTCGGTCGGCAGCGAGAGCGTCTCGTCGCGGCTGTTCGTGTGCAGGCTCTGGCAGCCGCCCAGCACCGCGGCCATCGCTTGATAGGCCACGCGAATGACGTTCACCTCCGGCTGCTGGGCTTGCAGGCTGACGCCGGACGTTTGGGCGTGGAACCGCAGCATCCAGCTCCGTGGGCTGGCCGCGTGATAGCGGTCGCGTGTGTGCCGGGCCCAAATCCGCCGGGCGGCACGGAACTTGGCGATCTCCTCCAGGAAGTCGTTGTGGCTGTTGAAGAAGAACGACAGCCGGGGGGCGAACTCGTCCACCGCCAGCCCGCGGCGGAGCGTCTCTTCGACGTAGTGGAACCCGTCGGCCAGCGTGAAGGCCAGCTCCTCGGCCGCCGTGCTGCCGGCCTCGCGGATGTGGTAGCCGGAGATCGAGACCGGGTTGAACTGCGGCGCGTGCCGCGTGCAGAACTCGATGGTATCGATCACCAGCCGCACGCTCTCGCGCGGCGGGAAGACGAACTCGTTCTGGGCGTGGAACTCCTTGAGGATGTCGTTCTGAATCGTGCCGCGGAGCTTGTCCCACGCCACGCCCTGCCGCTCGGCCGCGACGAAGTAAAACGCCAGCAAGATCGCCGCCGGGGCGTTGATGGTCATCGAGACCGAAACGTCGCCCAGGTTGATGCCCTCGAACAGCCGCTCGTAATCCGCAATCGAGGCGATGGCCACGCCCAGCCGCCCGACCTCGCCCGCGGCCGAGGGATGATCGCTATCCAGCCCCATCAGCGTCGGCAAGTCGAACGCCGTGCTCAGCCCAGTCTGCCCCTTCTCGAGCAAGAACTTGAACCGCTGATTGGTATCGGCCGCCGAGCCAAACCCGGCAAACTGCCGCATGGTCCACAGCCGCCCGCGATACAAGTTGGCGTGCACGCCGCGGGTGAAGGGAAACTGGCCGGGATAGCCGATGTTCTCCTCGAATGACTCCGACGGCTCGTCCGGCACATACAGCGGCAGGATGGGCCGGCCGCTGACGGTGGTGAAGGGCACCTTACGTTCAGACGCCGCGGCGAGGGCGGTTTGCCAAGCTTCATGGACGGACTGCTCAGTGTGCGTTGACATTGTTCGGGAAGCTTCATGAGCAATTTGCGAGCGGATTGGCTATGGCTTTGAGTCCTTACCTGTATCACGGCGAATGTCTTCGTATCGCTTCTTGCTGCGGTTGATGACGGCCTCGCCGGAAAGTGCTTCGAAAACGTCCTTCTCCAGGTGCTTCCCAGTGGCTTTGAATAGCAGTTCATCTGTCTGCTTGGCCAGTATCCACGAATGGAACTGTTGGCGGCTAGAGCCGTGGTATACGCCGAGGAAGAAACCAACGCGCGAAACGCCGACGATGAGTCGTTCCTTCTTCGTTTTCACCTCGAGGACGCCAAGATACGCGCCGATGCCGGCTGCACCCCCAGATTTGGAAATGTCGGAAACCGCCGGCCGAGTCGCGGAGCCTGGCCACAAGCCGTCCTGGATCGTCCGCAACACAATGGCGTCCTTGAATTCCGCATCCACCGGACTGCCCGCGTTGTAAGGGATAAAACCGACGAGGCGCACTCGCTGGACGTCGTCGTCGAGCAGATACAGTGCGTCCCAATTGGCGAGGTCGCCAGGGAGCTTCGGCCGTTTCGCAGGCTTATAGCCCTCGCCGCGTAGATCCGACGGCGGTCCCCACTCCGTTGCCTTGGTCGCCTCCTGTTTCTCTTCGCCCGTGGCGCCGGATATGAATGCAAGCCCTACGACCGAAAGCAATGCGACTAGAGGCAATCGCGTCATGGCAGTTCTCCTGGCGGCGAATAGGTCTCGTTACCCCGCCTTTGCGGTCGTGCACGCGTCTTCCAACGCCTTGTCGAACTCGTCACGATCCAGTACGCCGTACCCATCGAGCGTGCTTCGAGCGGCGAGCAGGTTGTACGACTCCACCGGCTGATTCGCCCGGTAGTCTTTCAGGAACAGTTCTGCTCCCGACGGGGCGTGACGGAAGATAATGGCAACGCGATCATCCACCTCGACTCGGCGCTTCTCGAAGCGGAGCTTCGTTAGGAAACGTTCCAGGTCCGCGTAGGTGACGGTCTTACGCATGGTGATCCCCCGCAGTCAGAATGTGTCCGACGACCGCACGTTTTAGCGCGGATAACTCTTGGACGGCGTTGTGGTTGAATACCCGACTGACAGGAATGCGCACGGTCGCATACTTCGCTCTCCACCACTTGGGCGCCAAACGTGCGTGGCCGACGTCCTGTTGCACGTAGAGCCAATACGCCGTGTTTGATTTCACATCGTGAATAATGAGGATCACCGGCGCCGATTCCTCGATCCACGCCGCGAGATGAGCTGTCTCCAGTCGCACCGAAATTTGACGCCCGCCGGCGACTCGACGGAGTCGCTCGGTCGCCTTCACTTGCACGAGCAGGTAGCCCGGTTCAACGAAGCCGTGTTGGCCGTAGGTGCGGACGAGCATGTCGATGCCATAATCGTGCCGAGTTCGCTCCACCGTGTGGCCGCATTCAAGGATGACCCGCTCCACGTGGTTTGCTGCCAGGTCAGCGATCACGTGCTGCCGAGTTCGCTGCTTGAGAAGCGGACTGGAAACTCTGGCTCTCTTGCTCAAGGTCGGGTTCCATCGTCATAGTCCTCGGCCCGCCCACGACAGCTAGCCTACACCCTCTCCACCACCATCGCCACGGCGTTGCCGCCGCCGAGGCATAAAGCGGCTAACCCGCGGCGCAAGTTACGCGCGTGCAGGGCGTGCAGCAGGGTGACCAGCACTCGCGCGCCGCTGGCGCCGATGGGGTGGCCCAGCGCGATGGCTCCGCCGTGCACGTTGGTCTTGGCCGGGTCGAGCTTCAGCGGGCGCATGCAGGCCAGGCACATGGCGGCGAAGGCTTCGTTCAGCTCCACGAGGTCGATGTCGGCGATCGTGAGGTCGGCCATGCGGAGCACCTTTTGGATGGCGGTCACCGGGGCGATGAAGATCTCCTTCGGCTCTACGCCGCTGGTGGCCGTGGCGACGATGCGGGCTTTGAGCGGCGCGGAGATCGCCTGGGCGACGTCTTCGTTGGCCACCACGACCGCCGCCCCGCCGTCGCTGAGCTGCGAGGAGTTGCCGGCGGTGACCGTGCCCTCGGACCCGAAAGCCGGCTTGAGCTTGGCCAGGACTGCGACCGTCGTCTCGGGACGGGGACCTTCGTCGCGGGAGACGATCGTGTCGCCCTTGCGGCCGGGGATGGTGGCCGGGACGATCTCCCTGTCGAACGCGCCGGACTGGATCGCGGCGGCGGCCCGGCGGTGGCTCTCGGCGGCGAGGGCGTCCTGGTCGGCCCGGTTGACGCCGCGGCTGCTGGCGATGTAGTCGGCCTGGACGCCCATGATGACGTTATCGAACGGGCACTCCAGGCCATCGACCAGCATGTGGTCGAGCACCTTCTGATGGCCGAACTTCCAGCCCTCGCGGGCGCCGACGAGCAAGTGCGGGGCGCGGCTCATGCTCTCTTGGCCGCCCGCGACGATGATGCGAGCATCGCCGCAGCGGATCGCCTGATCGGCCAGCATCACCGCCTTCAGGCCCGAGCCGCACATCTTATTGACGGTGACGGCGGCCACGGTCGGTGGCAGCCCGGCCTTGAGGGCGGCTTGGCGAGCCGGGGCTTGGCCCAGCCCGGCGGAGAGGATGTTGCCCATGATGACTTCGTCCACGTCTTCTGGGGCGATGGCGGCGCGGCGGAGGGCCTCGCGCACGGCGATGGCCCCCAGCTCCGGCGCGGGGATCGACGCCAACCCCCCCTGGAACTTGCCGATCGGCGTGCGGCATCCGGCTAAAACGTAGGCGTGGGACATGATCGCCTCACAGGATTCAGGTACGAACCAGCGCCCGGCGAAAGTCGCCGGGTGTGGCTCCCGCACATTATTCCCGCTGGGCGGCCGACTAAGAAGGTCAGGGCCGGCGTTATTCGGTGCGGCCGTCGGCGGGTCATTGCTGAATCGGCCGGCTTGGGTACAAATCTGTGGCGATGCGTTACGAACGACTCGCCGCGGAGCGGCGATGCTGGCGTTCTCCACGCAGAGCGTGGGAACGAGGCATACGAGGCACGTCGCAGGCCACGAGGGGCCGCAGCGCGCCCGTCGCTCCGCTAGAACTTTTCGCCAGCACGAGATATGATACCGCCTCGCTGTCGCCGGCGGCGGCGCGTGGGAGACACCCGGCGGGTCACGACGACTTTGAGGAAGCGCGATGCCGATTGTCAACTTCGTCAACGAGAAGAAGCAGATCGAGGTGCCCGAGGGGGCCATCCTCCGCACGGAGGCCCGCAAGCACGGCGTGCAGGTTTATCCGCACATCCATAAGGTCTTCAACTGCCACGGCTTAGGGCTGTGCGGCTCGTGCCGGGTGCTGATCACCAAGGGGATGGAAAACACCAACCCCGTGACCTGGATGGAGAAATCGCAGTTCAAGCTGGGCGTGTGCGCCCTGGCCAGCGGCGGCATGACCGCCATGGCCTACGTGGGCCACGAGGATACAATGCGACTATCTTGCAAGACGCAGGTTTACGGCGACATTGACGTGGTCACCCGGCCGCCGATGAACCTGTTCGGCGAGAACTTCTTCAGCTAGGGACATATCAGCTAAAGGGTAAATCGTGCATCACGACATCTGGTACGCCGTGCCGCTGCTGGTGGCCATTAGCCTGGTCTACGCCGCGACCCGGCACGAAACGGTGCCCGACATTCTCCGCGCCTCTCTGCGGATCGGCACCTGGTTCGGCGGCTTCGTCGCCGTGGCCATGCTGGTGGTGTACTTGCTCGACGCCTGGGCGTATTAGCTGGGCGCGAGACACACCAGTAAGCTGGACGCGAGAACGCCAGCGCACGAAACGACGCGGCCATCTCCGGCGTCGAACGCTTGCCAGGCGACGCCCGGCTCACTTCGTGCTCCGCCAACCGGAGCAAATTCGTCGGCATTCCGCGGACCGGGCGCAGCTAGCCGACGTCGAAGAGCGTCTGCAGCACCGTGGAGACGAGGTGCCGAAGAAGGCGCTGGCATTCTCCTTTTCAATCACGATCCTGCTGGCGGGGCGCCCCCGTGACGCGGTGTTCTCTGGTCTGGAGAGCCGGCCTAGGCCAAGCCCCGTATGACCTCTGATCCGGCAGGCGAGAGCCTGCCCTAAGCCCTACTTCATCCCAGGAATCCACACGTCGCGCGACCGACCCAGCGATGGCGGTCTCCCACGCCCACGGGTGCGCGACGCTTGGTCAGGGCCCCACCACGATGAGGGAGTTTCTCGCATGGCTATACAACACGGCAATCGCGCGTTCAGCGATTTGAACTCCGCGTCTGTCACACCCGTGCCGCTGAGGTCAAGCGACTCTAGGTTCTCGAGCCCAGCTAGTGGCGTAAAGTCCATAATGGCCGTGCCACTCACGTCCAGTGATTGTAGATTGGTTAACCCAGCCACGGGTGACAGGTCGCGTACGGGCGTGGCAACGAGTTCGAGGTGCCGCAGGGTGTTTAAGCCAGCCAACGGCGAGATGTTCGCTACCGGCGTACGATTGAGCTCGAGGACCTCCAGGTTGCTTAACGGGGCTAAAGGGGACAGGTCCATTACGCTCGTACGACTAAGGTCAAGGTGTTGCAACTTGCAGAGACTGGCCAACGGCGTAATGTCCGTTACCGTGGCACCGTCAAGGTCAAGCAACTTCAACTTGTGTAACCGCGCGAGCGGCGTCAAGTCGGTTACATGAGTTTCCCAAAGATAGAGCTCTTCTAAGCTGTGCAGCTCGCCAAGCGCCCGGACGTCGGTTACGTTTGTTCCTCCAAGCCCGAGGCGTCGTAAATGCGCGAGCGCGGCGAGCGCCGCGAGGTCGCTTATGCTAGTTTTCGTTAGGTTAAGTTCTTGCAGCATATGAAGCCCGGCTAGTGGGGCGACATCCGTTACGCCCGTTTCCGCGAGATGGAGCTCCTGTAAGTTGGAAAGACCCTCGAGTGGCGCGATGTCCGTTACTTTTGTTCCGCCAAGGGAGAGGTACTTCAACTTGGACAGCGGCGCGAGCGGCGGTAGATCCGTTACGTCCGTCCCGCCAAGGTCGAGACTTTCCAAGTTGTTCAGGGCGCCCAACGGTTTAAGGTCCGCTACGCGCGTGTCCGTGAGGACGAGGCGTTGCAGATTGCTCAGCGCGGCCAACGGTGTCAGGTCCGACACCCCTGTTTCGGCAACGCCCAGATATTGCAGATTATTCAGCGCGGCCAACGGTGTCAGGTCAGAGACTCTGGTTTGCCGGAGGTTGAGACGTTGCAGACTTCTCAGCGCAGACAAGGGTCTCAGGTCTGTCACGCTCGTGCGCCAGAGATGCAGAACCTCCAAATTCGGCAGGGTTCCAAGCGGCGTCAGGTCTCTCACGTTTGTGAGATCTAGATCGATTTCTCGGAAGTGCACGAGCCCCTGGAGACCAACCAATTCGCTGATTCCCGTCTCGAAGAAATCAAGCTTGCGATCACCCCTTTGCAACGCGGCGTCGATGAGACCTTGCGCCATGGTATTCGGCAGAGCAGGGTCGGACGACGTAAGCGCCAGCCAAACCAAGCGTGCTGCGGGGTCGCGGGAGAGTGGTCCCTTCACCTTTTCGTAAATCCTCGCGGCGTCGACCACTTCCCACGCGCAGCAGCGGTTAATGGCAATCTTGCGCTGCTCACCAGTTAATCCGGAGTGTCGGTTCGAGGCCAGAGTGGCCAGCAGCATCGCTTGGCTCCTGGTGTCCTCTCGGTAAGTCGCCAGATCCGCAAAAGCGTCGCCAAACAAGCAAGGCCAGACGAGCTCGAGCCAGTCGGGTTTTTCGGCGGCCATCAACTCAATGAGGAACACCAACGTTTCTCGCCAGCGGTGGTCTGGCGCATAGCGATTAAAATCCCCTGGCCGCGCACCGTGCGCGATAAGTGCGTCGTTGCCCATGGCCCAGCCACGCGAAACGACTTGCTCCTGCAAGAAGCACGCGGCAAAGTACTCCTGGAATGAAAGGTGCACGAATGCGTATCGGTCTTCGCCGCGAGCCACCAGCAAGCCGCTACGTTTGGTGATGTAGTCTAGGAATTCGCCTGCCTCGGGCGGCGCTGCCTCATAGCGCGTGTCTTTCATGGCCTGCGAGACCCATTGCTGCAACTGCGCTTTCGAGGCCAGGATTTCGCCGCTGGGCTGACCGGGGAGGTGCCACGCTGCAGGAGCACCGTCATCGCCTGGCGCACGTAGGCGTTGCATCTCGAAGCCGATTCGCGACAGCCAGCGCTTTCTGATCCCGGCGGGATTTCCGAAGTTGGAAAGACGTTCCTGCCAGCGCTTGAGGTCCTCAAGCTTTCGGCGCGCGTCGATGTCCTCCAAGTAGGCGTCAACTATGCGCCCGTAAAGCAAAGCGCGCCCATCCGGGAGGCGAGCTTTGTTACGATGGATGACGGCCATCATCGTGAGCAGGAACGGAATTCGTCCGAGGCGCGTCGTGGACTCGTTCGTGCGTACCGCGCTAAGAAATTCATCTACCTTTTTGTGAACCTCGGTTTCGCTACGCTCACGTTGGCCGAACCAGTTTTCGGCAAACGCGTGAACTTGCTCGTCGTCGAAGGGTGCGACATAAACAAGTTCCACCCGCTGGTCAAGCGCCGCGTCAGCTTCGCCGTCCTTGCCGCGCCCCAACGCCACGGCGGCCTCTTCGCCAGGCGCTTCGTCGGGCGGTGCATCGACTTTTCGCCCTTGCGGACCGATCGCCGAACGCGTGTGGTACGGCACCTCTTCATACCCGACCTCACGCGACGTCAGCAGCCAGCGACAGCGCGGATACGTCTTCATTCCTTCCCACACGGCCTCGCGCAAGTCGCGGCGAGTCTGACGTTGGCTGATCTCATCGAGGCCATCGAGCATCAGCAGCGCCTTGCCGTCACGCAGCAGCGATCGAACGTCAACGAGCGTCAGTTGCCCTCCGGCCGTTTTCTCAATGAACGAGTTCAGCAGCTTATCCCAGGTGATACCGGGCCGAACGTCGAGGTCACGCAGGATGAGGGGTAACGGCAAAAGGTCCCCGAGCGATTGCCGGAGCTGCGACTCACGGCCACGATGCTCGGCGCCCAAATGCCAGGTGAGCCAATCCACCAGTGTGCTCTTACCGCTCCCAGGGTCGCCAAGCAGAACGAGCTTGGGAGACTCGACTACCGCCTCCATCAGGCGCGAAGTCTTTGGCCACCACTCCGGATCCCAATCCGGCGAGATACGAACCGGCGCGACGCGCGGCTCGATGAACAGATCCTTGATCGGAACTCGGTCTTTCTCCTCTGGAGCGACATCGTCGAGGCGAATAAAGCCGTGGCTATCGACGATGCTCTTGCGGTACAAGCGCAATGCGCTCTTCGCCCCGTCCTCTTGCTGCCAGCGGTTGAGTGATGGAGCAAGCGTCTGGCCAATCGATTCGGGATCTTCAGTAAAAGTGCCAACGCCGCGCTCTTGACGAATTTCGTCGCGCCAGCGCCGCAGCTCGAGGTCCGTGGCAAGCTCGTCCCACTTCGTGTGCCACATCGCATTGTCGTCCAAAAAGAACGGCAGCACGTCGATGTTCTCCTCTTCCACCGCCCAATAGTATTCGTGCTGCGTAATGCTGCGCTTGTCGTCGGGCTTCCGATAACCCCGTCGCCGAGCAACCAGCAAGATGCACACGTGGCAGCCATTAAGTCGCTGGCGGCAAAACTCCTTGGGTTCCTCTGTGGAACCATCCCAACTCTCCATTGGGTCCACAAAGAATCCCGAGCGTCTGAGGACTTCGATGGCAGACGCGCGGTGCCTCTTGAGGTCCTCAAACGTGGAAATGACTGCAGCCTTGTACTGTTTGCCGGACATCGACCGCTCCGCAGAGTTATGGCGTTGAACCTGGCGTTCGCGACGGCGCTTCGAGAGACGGGAAGAGGCCCGAACTTGAGGCATTATAGGACGCTAAAGCCCTGCGGTCCACGTACGTGCAAATCGCCGAGTTGCGGAGGCTCGACTATCGAAAACCCGCTGCGAAGTGGACGAGTTCCTCAAAGAGATCCCGGTGGCCAAATCGGAGACCATTGCCGCCGACGCGAGGCTGTTTAGGCCAAGCCCGGTATCACTTCGTGCTCCGCCAGCCGCAGCAGGTTCGTCGGCATGCCGCGGACGAGCCGCAGTTTGCCGACGTCGAAGAGCGTGTGCAGCACCGTGGAGACGAGGTGCTTGTTCGTGATCGGCTCGGTCTGCGGCTGGCCGGCGTCGCGGGTGGATTGGCCGATGACCTGGCCCATCTTCAGGCCGCCGCCCACCAAGAGCAGCGCGGCCAGGTCGCCCCAGTGGTTACGGCCGCCGTTCTTGTCGACGCGCGGCGTGCGGCCCATTTCGCCGCAAGCCACCAAGAGGATCTTGTCGGCCAGGCCGCGCGCATGCACGTCTTCGATGAAGGCCGAGACGGCGTAGTCCAGCGGCGTGCCCATGTAGTCCATGCCTTCGGAGCAGCCGGCGTTGTTTACGTCGGCGTGCATGTCCCAGACGAAGTTCGTGGTCACGGTCACGAAGCCGCAGCCGCGCTCGCACAGCCGCCGGGCCAGCAGCAGCAGCTTGCCCACCGTCTGGGCGTTATCGACGTAGTTGTTGTAGTTGTTCCAGCGGCGGCTGATCTGGTCGGGCCGTACCAGCGGGGCCGTGTCGTAGCGGGCGACCGTCTTGGGGTCTTCCTTCGAGAGGTCGAAGGCGTCGGACACGCCGCTGACGATGGTGCTGAAGGCCTGCTCGCGGATGGCGTCGAGCCCTTGCGTCCCCTCGGCGGCGTCGAGCGTGGCTTTCACGCGGTCGAGGTTCGAAAGCAGAATCCGCCGGTCATCGAGCCGGTTCATCGGCAGCGAAAGCTGCATGTCATTCTGCAGGTCGGCCCCGGCACCGGGCACAAAGGGGGCGTAGGCCGCTCCCAGCGAGCCCGTCGAGGCGAAGTTGCCGAACTGAGCGGTCTCCTTCTGCCGCGCGGGATCGACGGCGCGTGGGAAGAGGGCCACGTTCGTGGGCATGCCGCTGAGCGGGTGGTTCGCCCCGACCACGCGCGAATAAAGCGAGCCGAGGTTCGCGCCCAGCGTATCGCGGCCGACGATCGGCTTGATGTCGTGGTTGGCGTCGCCGGTGGTGAACGAGCGGACGACGGTGAGCTTGTCGGCCAGCTTGGCCAGGCGGGGAAACGTGCCGCCGAAGGTGATGCCGGGCAGCTTGGTCGGCACTTCGCCCGTGGTGCTGCGAATGTCCTGCGGGGCGCTGAGCTTGGGGTCGAAGGTCTCGATCTGCGAAGGGCCGCCGTGCAGGAACAGGAAGATGACCGACTTATCGGTGACGGGCATGCCCGACTGGGCCGCGGCAGCCCGCGCGGCGAGCAGGCTGGGCAGCGAGAGGCCGCCGAGCGTCAGGCCGCCGATGCGCAGAAAATCGCGGCGGCCGAATCTCCCTCGCACGTCGCCAATCGTAAGCATGGAATCTCTCCTCGGGCAGCGCTGGACGGAAACCAGCGGCTCCAGGGTGCACTTGCCTGCTCAAGTCATATCAAAACCTTCTGATGGATTTCAAGCACATTCTGGTAAGGCGGACAGGAGTGTCCGCCTTACGTAGGGCGGACACTCTTGTCCGCCGCATCGCGATGGGCGCCGTTGTGTTCCTCGTGCGGCCCTTCGATGTGCGGGCCATCGAGGGCGAACTCGGCCACCATCGGCAGATGGTCCGACGCCCGGCGAGCCACCTCGATGCGGCTGGCGAAGCAGCCCAGCAGCTTGAGTCC
>JBGQHD010000008.1:0-20310 GCA_041497795.1 Planctomycetia bacterium | reverse complement strand
CCTCGCGCTCCCTGCGGGGAGGATTCGTGTCGCGCGGCGGGCGGAAGTCGCGATTCGGCGTAGCTTCCGCGCCGGGACCGGCGTTCGGGCGAGTTTCACCGGGACGGCCCTCGGGGTGCCGGCCCGCGCCGCCGGGCTGGTTGCCGGGATAGTTACCCTTCGCTCCGCCGCCGGGCTGGCCGTCGCGCGGTCCGGGCATCATCCGCCGCATCTCGGAAACTTCCCGGCGAAGCTGGGCGACCTCTTCCTGCAACTGACGAATGACGTTCATCAATTCCGGTTGCCCGCCTGCGGAGGGCGGCTGGCCGTCGCGAGGTCTGAACGTGCCCGGTCCTGCCGGGCCTCCTCCCGCACCAGGTCCTCCCGCGCCCGATCCTGCCGGGCCTCCTCTCGCACCAGGTCCTCCCGCGCCCGGTCCTGCCGGGCCTCCTCCCGCACCAGGTCCTCCCGCGCCAGGTCCTCCGGCGCCCGGTGGGCCAAAGCCACCGGCGCGTTGGCGCGTGCGCTCCATGATTTCGCGGCGAATGCGCTCGGCGTCTTCGTGACGGCCGGCGGCGTCCAGATTGTCGGCGGCCGCCTTCAGGTGCTGAAGCTGCCGATCCTGATCGCCGTCACTCGGCCGGGGGCGGTCGCCGTCTCGTGGCTGGGAACGCTCGCCCGGTCGAGGACGGTCGCCATCGCGGCGTTCGTTACCACTCGGCCGTGGGCGGTCACCGTCTCGCAGCTCTCCTTGGCCCGCCGGCCGGTCCCCATCACGATTGGCTCCCTCGCGCGGGCGGTCGCCATCACGGCGTTCCCCTCTCGGCTGGTCCCCCTCGCGTTGCTCGCCCCCAGGGGCGGGTGGACGATCCTGATCTTGCGCTGCGGCCGCCGCCGGTTCGTCAGCAGGCGGGGGATCAACGGCCAATGCTCGGTCGGCCGCGCTCAGCGTCGCCACCAGGGCCACGCCCAGCACCGACTGCCGCCAGTAATGTTGCACCATGCTCATGTCGGCTTCTCCTTGATACGAGGTTTCGGATCTTGCCCAAGAAGTACACAGGATCGCCGCGGCCACCGCCGCAACGGGGATCAGCGCCTTGGCCCACAGCAATCGGCCGGGCGGGCGCCAGCGCTCGTGGCCCAGGCTCAGCAACCGCTCGACGCGCCGGCCCAGGTGCGAGCGAAAGCCGCCCCGCATGCCGACCCAGCCCAGCGGACGGGCCCCGCTCACCCGGCCGCCCAACTGCACGAGACATTCGGCCAGCAACTCGGGCCCGCCGTCCACCACCAGGCTGGCTTCGTCGGCCGCCCGCTCGCTGGCCGCCTGCCACTGCCGCCGCGTCCACCACGCCGCGGGATGCCACCAGAGGATCACCGTCAGCCAATCGGCCAGCCGCTGCCAGAGCGGATCGGCGCCGCGGAGATGGGCCAGCTCGTGGGCCAGCATGGCCTGCTGCTCGGCGGGACCATAATCCTCCGCGAAACCGGGCGGCAAGGCAATCGTCGGCCGCGCGATGCCCCAGGCCATCGGGGCGCTCAGGCTGGCGGCTTCGTGCAAGCGGACCGCGCGGCGCATGCCGAGCCGGCGCGAGACAACGTAAACGCTCCACGCCAAGGCATCGTCGGACAGCGGACGGAGCCGACGATGAGACCGCCACAAGAGCAGGCTGCCCAGGCCGGCGCGCAGAAGCCCCAACATGACAACTCCCCCCACCCAGGCGATGACGAACCAGTGCCCGACGGTGCTGCGCAACGAGGCGGCTGACAAATGCTCCGGATCGAGCGACGGCTCAGTCGCCGAGCCGATGGCCACGGAATGCGGCTCTGCCGTGCTCTCGATGATGGCCGAGCTTCCGCGGAGAGACGTGTCGGCAACATCTCTAGCCGCCGGAACGTTTCCGGCAGCATCTTCGGCATAGCTTTCGGCAGGTGGCACGACCAGCGGTTTTGCGATCTCGGAAGCGCCTCCACCCGCGGAATCATCCGCTGGCCGCGTCTCTCCGACGCGCCAGTGCGAGTCTCGGAGAGACTCGTCCACGTGACCGGTCAAAGTAGCAGGCACGCTCCGCGTGCCGTCAGCAGATTCGGCCAAGGGAGAGGCGGCGACGTCTTGTGGGGCGGACATTCCTGTCTGCCATGCAGGCTTTAACGCCTGGACGGCACGCGGAGCGTGCCTGCTACTTGGGCCGCTCGCCACCAGGTGCGAGAAGCACGACGACAGACCGGCCAGCTCGGCGACGGTCAATCCGGCCACCGCCAGCAGGACCATCTGCCAAACCGCCCGCTGCCACGCTGGCGGGCGAAGCCGCTCGGCGACCAGGTGGCCGAGGGCCGCGATCGCGGCCGTGCCCGCCGCCAGGATCAGCACCGTGTCCATCGCCGTCTCGGGAATCAGGGAGCTAACGGCCATGGCGACCTCCTCGCCGCTGCGTTTTGCGCTCGGCGATCAAGAGTTCCAGTCGGGAAAGCTCCTCCTGGCTGACCTCGCGCTCCGTCAGCATGTGATGCACCATATCGGCCAGGCTTCCCTCGAACAGCCGATCGAGCAGGTCGCCGGCCATGCTCCGCGTCACCTCGTCGGCGGCGACGGCGGCGCGGTAGATGAACTTCCGCCCCTCGCTGTCGTGCGACACCAGTCCGCGGTCTTCCATCTTCCGCAGCATGGTGGCGATCGTCGTGTAGGCCAACTGCCGGTCCTCGGGCGCCTGCCGCCGCAGCGCCGCGTGAACGCCCGAGACGGTGCTGCCTGAGACGGTGGACCCTCCCTGGTCCCACAGCACTTGCATGATCCGCAGTTGCAGATCGCCCAAGCGGTATTCGGACATGGCTCGTCGCCAAGTGAGAGAATGATCGAACCGCGGTAATACTACCTAGGTAGTATTTTGAGGGCAAGAGAATTCCGCGCGGGCACACTAACCCGACGCGCAAGCGAGGGAGCGGCGTGAGACGGTTCGGAGTCGCGTGGCTGCTCTCCCTCGCTTGCGCGTCGGGTTAGTGTGTCCGTGGACTCAACTGGGCGAACTACTTCAGCGGGGGGCGCCCGAGTAGAATTGAGTGAGCGGTTTTCTGCCTCCCTCCTCGTGCGAGGATCGTCATGGCCTTGCCCGCCAACCAGCGGCTTGCCTCGGCACTGTTCGTCGATTTCGACAACGTATACAGCCATTTGCGGGACGAAGACCCGCCGTCGGCTGGGGCGTTTGCCGTGTCGCCGGGCGGCTGGATTCGCTGGCTGGAGAACGGTCTGCCGGGCAAGCTCGCCAACGGCCAGCGCCGCAGTGTGACCGCCCGGCATTGCTACCTGAATCCACGGCAGTTCGGCCGCTTCGCCGGGCCGTTTCAGCAAGCCGGCTTTCAGCTCGTGGATTGCTTGACCCCCAGCGACCAGGGCACCACCACGGCCCTGATGGTGATGGGCATGTTCGACGTGCTGTCGGGCAACACCGTGGGCGAATTCATTGTGGTGAGCACCAAGCCGGATTTCGCCCCGGTGCTGGGCCGCCTGCGGCAATACCGCCGGCACACGGTGGCGATCGTCACTGCCGAGGCCGCCTCGCACTACAACGGCCAGTGCGACATTGTCGTTACGACAGGCGAGTTCTGCTCGCTGGCCCTGCGACCGATCAAGCCGCCCGAGGACCCGGATGCCGCGCTGGGCGCGCCGCCGCCCATGCACGAGCGGCCCGGGGCCGGCGGCAAGCACGTCCGCAAGCCACAGCCGGCGATCATCACCGACGTCTGCACGCTGATCTCGGATTTGGTCACGCGCTCGCCAACGGCCGTGTCGGTGGAGTATCTCATCCACCAGGTCTGGACCAGCCGCATTGGCCGCGATCTGCAGATCGCCAACTGGGCCGGCTACACCGACTGCGCCACGCTGGTCCGCCTGCACATCAAGGCGATGCGGCTGGCCGAGAAGAACGGGCTGGTCTACGACCCGGATATCCACCAAGCGCCGGTTGCGCGGTGAGGAGACAAAGCACCCCGGCTGCTCCGCAGCAGCCGGGGTGCTGGGCACTATCCACGTCCTCACCGCACGAACGAGAACTCCTTGGCATTCAGCAGAGCCCAGAGCATGTCCTCATACGCCTGCAGTCGTTCGCCGAACGGCTTCTTGTCAAGGTAGGCCAGGTTGAACTTCAGCTCTTCGTCGCTTGGGTAGCGGGCGAAGGCCCACAGATACAGCTCGCGGACGCGGTCCTTGTCGGAGAGTTGTCCGTTGACCAGCAACTGCGTCGGCCGGGCGCGGAGCTTTCCTTCCACCTCGCGCGACATCATCAGGTGCAGAATCTGCGCCAGGTTGGCGTCGGTCGAGCGCTCGCACTCGCAGGGGCTGGCCCCTTCCGGTTTACCGAAGACCGAGAGGAAGTAGTTGGTGATCGCCGCGTCGGGCAACTGCACGGCCCGCGTGCCCTGCGGCAGGTTCGGGAAGTTCGGCCGATTGGCGGTCACCTGATTGATCGCGTCGAACACCACTTCGGCGTTCATCCGCTTGGGGTAATAGCGCGAGAAGCACTGCCGGTCGATGAGGTTGTACTCGTTCGGCTCGGAGCTGAGCTGGTAGGTCTGCGACTGCAAGATCGTCCGCACCAGCGGCCGAATACGGAAGCCGCCGTCGATGAAGCTCTTGGCCAGGCCATCCAGCAACTCAGGGTTCGACGGCGGGTTGGTGATCCGCATGTCGTCTTCCGGCTCGACGATGCCGCGGCCGAAGAAGTGCTTCCAGTACCGGTTCACGAGCGCCCGGGCGAAGAACGGGTTGTCCTTCTCGGCCATCCAATCGGCCAACGCCTGCCGCGGGTCGTCATCCTCAGACAGCTCCAGGGGCTGCCCGCCCAAGCCCGTCGGTTTGAGTTGCTCCCGCATGTTTCGCGGGTTAGGCTCGGTGGCCAGGCCGCGGTTGTGGTAGATCCGCGGCTCGTCGTTGAGCTGCAAGCCGTGGATGCCCGGCTTGCGAGCCACGCGGCTGAAGAACGCCTGAAACGCCGCGTAATCGCGCTGGCTCCACTGCTCGAACGGATGGTGGTGGCAGCGAGCACACTGAATCCGCACGCCTAAAAACAACTGGGCCGTGTCTTCAAGCTGGTCGGTCGCGGTGCGGAGCGTGCGGTACCAGGCGACCGGCGGGTGGTCGCTGATCTCGCCCGAGGCGGCCACGATCTCCCGCACGAACTGGTCGTACGGCTTATCGCTGCGGACGCTGTCGCGAATCCACTGGTAGAAGGCGTACGTGCCGCGGGTGTAGTTCTGGTTCGTGCGGCGGTTCCGCAGGATCGTGCTCCACTTGTTGGCGAAGAAGTCGGCGTACTCGTTGCTCTCCAGCAGCCGGTCGATCAGCTTGTCGCGCTTGGCGATGTTGTTATCGATGTTGTCCTTGTCTTCAAGGAACGCCCGAGCTTCGTCAGCCGTGGGCAGCTTGCCCGTCAGGTCCAGGCACACGCGGCGCAGGAACATGCCGTCGTCGGACGCCGCCGAGGGGGGAATGCCGAGCTTCGACAGCTTGGCGAAGACCAGCTCATCAACGAAGTTCCGCGGCTTCGGCAAGCGGTCGTCCACCTTCAGCCCCATCGGGATGCTGGCGCGGAAGACGCTCACTGCCCCCTGGAAGCGGACCATCACGGCGGCCTGGCCGGTGAGATCGAGCGTCCGCACCACGCCCGTCTTGCTGACCTCGGCCATCTCCGTGTCGTTCGGCTCGAATTGGGCCACGCGGGTGACGTCTCGCACCGAACCGTCGGAGAAATGCGCGTACACGGCGATCTGCTGCCGCGCTCCGCGGTCCATGGTGCGCAGCGGCGGATAGGCCTCGATCCGCGTGATCGTCGGGTCGTCTTTGCTCCCAAACGGCATGCCTTGCTCGATCCAGCTCTTGAGCAGGGCATACTCGTACGAATCGCGGTCGATCCGCATGCCGCCGCCGTGGGCAATGGTGTTCGTGGCCTTCAGCAGCAGCAGGCTCCGCTCCGGAGCGGCGGGGAACAGCCGCCGGCCGCGAGCCTCCTTCACCAGGAACTCGTAGTCTTCCTCGGGATAGAAGCCCAGCAGCGAGAGCTTGAAGCCGTTCTGCCCCGATGACTTGCCGTGGCAGCCGCCCGAATTGCAGCCCAGCTTGGTGAAGATCGGCACGATCTGGTTGCCGAAGTTGATCGGGATCTGCTCGTCGAACTTCTCGACGGCGACTCGCACCGCGGCCGAAAGCCCCTCGGGCCCACTGGCAGTGACCGTCGCCGTGCCGCTGGCCAGCGGAGTGACAAAGCCATCCGCCGCCACGCTGATGACGCCCGCCGGCTTGGCCGCGAAGGTGACTTGCGGGGCGGCGTCGCGCTCCTGCCCGGAGGAGTAAACGCCCGTCACCACGAGCTGCCGCCGGGCATCGCGGCCACGGAGCGTGAGCTTGTGCGGCTGCTCGATCCGCAACGCGGTCAATTGCCCGGGATCGCCGAGGCCAGGAATGGCCGGTTTCGCCGTGTTCTTCGACGCGTTCTTTGCGGCATCCTTCTCTGCGGCGGAGGCGGTAGTGGCCCCGGCCACCATGCCCAACAGACCAACGCACGTGCACAGGCAGATCAACCGGCGCATCGTCGTGCTCCTCGAGATGTTTGTTCGTGTGAGATACGAAGGCGGGGCGGGTTCGTGGGCGGGCAACCGGATTTTGGCAAGTTCCATGAACAAATGCAAGAACATTGATGCGTTCCTGGGGTTTTCTCGAAACGTTTCCGTGCCCACGGCGAACGTATCGGCGAGATCAGTCCGTGAAGGGAACGGCGGCAAGGACCGCATGACGACGTTGCCGCAAGTCGTCAGTAAGCCATTGCAGGAACATCTCCAGCGCGTCCAGGCGATCCACCAACAAGACCTGGCCGACGGTACCGTGGTGGGCGAGGCGTTCGCAGCCCGGCCGAAATTCGCGCCCACAGGCCGAACGAGCGATATTGAGAAACTATGTAACGCGCCGCAGTAGGTGTGACAATCGAACAACCAGCGGCTACAATAGGACTTACGGCAAGCAGGGGCGTGCGTGTTAGGACGCAAATCTGCGGTCTACAGGTGTTATCGAGAAACTATCTATAAACAAGTTCGGCGGCAAAGGCGGACGCATGCCTCGACCAGCCGTTGCAGCGACCGCAGCAGACGGAGTATGCCATGCCACTGATCGATTGCTCCGCATGCGGCCGTGAAATCTCAACCGAGGCCGAAGCGTGTCCACAGTGTGGACATCCCAACCGCACCCCAACGGGCGCAGCGTCCGGACCGAAATGTTACGCTTGCTCGGCAACAGCGACAACGAGGTGTCAAAGCTGCGGCGCGTTCAGCTGCGCGGAGCACCTCCAGTCCATCTTCGTCTCGCACGGTCGAGGCGGGGCATACGAACTCCGGTGCGAAAGTTGTCACTCCTCAGCGATGGCCTGGAAGGTCGTCTGGTGGGTCGTCGGAGGGGTTTTCCTGGTCATTATCTTGATCATTTTGTTTCAGGGGTTCCGTTGATGACCAAGCGCGCCGAACCAGGCGCTGCACCTGACGGGGGCCGCCATACTGGTTTCGCGCGACACCAAGCTCTTGCAGCGGCCCCGGCAGGTGAGCTTTGGCGTTCGGCGGCTTTGGCGCAAGACCAACGGAGTTGTTTGGAACGAGCGCTGCTGGCCTTCAGAGGAGGTGCGGCGTTGCTGTTGTTCGTCCCGGTTGGGAGCGCACAGGATCCCGCGCGCTACCGGCGCCCCGACGCCTTCCAGGCTTCCACCTCGCGCGTCACGCGCTGGATGGCCCGCGCCGGCTCGGCGTCGGCGGCTTGGAAGAAGCGGTGATAGCGGGGATTCTGCGGCAGCGGCAACTCACAGCGGAAGAGGTAGCCGGCTGCAGCACCCCGCTGACGCTCGAGCCGCACGACGACCGCCCCCATCTGCTCCAGCCGGCGCATAAGCTGCTCGATGCTGCCTGCGGGGATGCTGCCCTCGGGGCGTGGCTCGTCCGCAGCCGCGGACGGGTTTGAAGCCCGGCTTCTCAAAGAAGCCGGGCTTCTGGCGTCATTTTCCTTTGACCCCGTGCCCGGAGCGGTGCCCAGGCCCGGCAGCAGGTCCGCCAGATCGGTGGGCCAGAAGGGCGCGGTTTTGGGCGGCTCGTCTCGCGGCGGCTGGGGCGGGCCTGGCTCGAGAGTTCGGCTCGGGTTGGAGGCCGGGTGCGCGTCGATGCTGAAGGGAACAGGGCGGAGCTGCCCCGGGGCCGCTCGCTCGGTCTCTAATGGCGGCGACGGTTGCGGAATCTCGACCGCCGGTGGAGCAAGGCCATCCGGTGCTGCATGTGCTTCCAACCTGGGCGTGGCGTCGAACTGCGGCGCCGGCCCGTAGTCGCGGGCTTCGCTCTGCGCCATCGGCGGGGCCACCTGCCCCGCGACCCAGTCCCAGGCCCGCAGCGGCAAGTCGCGCGGCGGCCCCTGCGGCCATTTCTTGGCCGCGAACATGCCCGCCACCACCGCGCAAGCCAGCAGCCCTAGCGCGGACAGCATGCCACTGGACGAGGACTGCATGACGGCACCTGCTTCGACCTCTCGCGCGCAGCGCCTCCGGACGGACTGCGCGGGGGGCCGACTATAGGAACGGCGTGGGCTGCGCTCAAGAGCGGTTTGGTTGATGCAAGGCGCGCAGGCGCGCAGGCGACGGCCCTCGTCTCGTTCTCGTTCCCAGGCTCCGCCTGCGGAACGCACTGCGTGAGAGGCTCTGCCTCGCATTACTCGCCCGCGACGAACCGCCTAAGATGTAAGATGCGTTCTCGCTAAGACTGCTGCCGGTACCAGCGGTAATGGCGCAAAAGCTGCCGTGTCGTGGGGACACGTGTGGATCGGGGAGCCTGGTTCGATGTTGGACGTTCGATGTTGGACGTTCACCACGGCAGACTGAACATCGAACGTCCAACGTCCAACGTCCAACTTCCAACGTCGAACCAAGCCGCTTTGTACCATGTCCACTGCCGTCACCCTCCATCCAGAGTCGCAGCTCGCGAAGCCTGGGGCGCCCAGCATCCCCGTGGCCGGGCAGGAGTTCCAGCTCTTCACCGAGTCGCCGCCTCTCATTGAGGCCATGTTGGCGGACATCCGAACGGCAACCCGCCGCATCTGGTTGGAAACGTACATCTACTCGGTCGATGCGGCTGGCAAGGCCATCGGCGAGGCGCTCAAGGAGCGTGCCGGGGCCGGCGTCGAAGTCAAGCTGATCTACGACGCGCTGGGGAGCTGGAGCGCGCCGGCCGCCTTCTTCGACGAGCTGCGGCAAGCGGGCGTGCAGGTCCACGCCTATCACACGTTCTGGGAGGCGCTCAATCGCTATGCGCTGTTTCAGGTGCTGAATCGGCGCAATCATCGCAAACTGCTGGTCGTGGACGATCGCGTGGCCTACTTCGGCGGCATGAACGTCGTGGACCTCAGCGGCGTGACCACGCTGGCCGACGCCAAGCAGCGCCACCTGGCGCCTTCGGCCGGCTGGCGAGACGTCCACGCCCGGATGGTCGGCGACAAGCAGCGAGAAGTCGCGGCGGCCTTCGACCGCCTCTGGCGGCACGTGCAGCGGCGGCCCGCCGGCCGGCGAACCCGCTGGCCCGTCAAGCAGATGCTGAGCGCCCCCGGAGACGGGGTGTTCTTCTTCGACAGCCGGCCGTCGTGGCCGCGGCGCAGCCATCGCCGCGTATTTCTGCCGCTGATTCGCCGGGCACGGCAGAGCATCACCATCGCCACGGCCTACTTCCTGCCGACGGGGCGGGTGCAGCGGGCACTCTACCGGGCGCGGCGGCGCGGGGTTCGCGTGCGCGTGATCGTGCCCGCGCAGAGCGACGTGCCCATGGTCCAGCGGGCGACGCGGCACCTCTACGCCCGGCTGCTGCGGCACGGGATCGAGGTCTACGAGCGGCAGAACCAGATGCTGCACAGCAAAGTGATGGTCGTGGACGGCCGCACGGTGGTGCTCGGCTCGTGCAACCTCGACCCGCGCAGCCTGTGGTGGAACCTGGAGTTCAACGGCGTGATCCACTCCGCCGCGATGGCAGCCGCCGTCGAAGACATCTGCCAGTTCGAGATCGGCAACAGCCGGCGGGTGACGGGGGAGGACGACCAGCGGCGAAGTTTGTGGCAGCGCTGGCTCGATCGAGCGGCGTACTCGCTGCGGCGGTGGCTGTGAAAGACGCGAGCCGCATCGCCGAATCACGTCATTCTGAGCGCAGCGAAGAATCTCGACGCTCGAGACGCTTCGCTGCGCTGAACGCGGCGGAACACGTTCGCGCGAAGGCGCGCAGCGCGGCCATCGCTTCGGGCCGGACGATGATCGCAGGCCGTGCTCGGTGCAGTCGCTCAACCGCCTCCTCAGCGGTCGCGGCCTGGCCGCTGGCCAGGAGATAGGCGCCCACGGCGGCGGCGCTGCGTGAGTAGCCGATCTTGCAGTGCACATAGACTGTGCCACGGCTGGCCTCGGCGGCGATGAATTCCGCCGCTTCGCGCAGTTGGTCAATCGTCGGCGCGGTCAGGTCCAAGATGGGCAGATGGCGGTAGCTCGTTCTCAGGAAAGGCGCCGCCTCGGAGAACTCCGCCGTCAAGTCAAGCACGCCGGTCACACCCCGCCGCACGGCCTCGGCGGCCTCGGCGTCGGTCAGCCTACGGCCCAGCAGCACGCGCGGGCAAACCTCGTCCCATGCGCGGCACTGTCGGCGATAGTAAACGAGCGACAGCTTCTGGCCCAGGAGCAGCGGCCACAGAATGAGGCGCGAGCTTAGCGGCAGCAGTCCATCGGACTTGCGGTATACGCCAGGTCCCAGGCCAAAGTAGGCCGCCGTAACAAGGCCCAATCCCACGGCCGGCCACAGGAAAAAGCCGCTCCAGGGCCACGCGCTGGCAGCTAGCGCCATGGCGGCCAGCGTGCCCACGGCGTAGTAAATGCCCACGCGGCGGTTCTCTGTGACTGGGAGCCGCAAGGGCGCTGCGCGAAACAAGTAGAAGCAAATCGCCGCCAGCACAAAGCCCCCGGCGATGTCCACCAGGTGGTGCTGATACGTCAGCACGGTGGAGACGCCAATCAAGCTGAACCAAACATGCAAGGCCGCGCGGGTCAACCCGCGCGTGTGCCGCGCGTGGAGGTCGGCCAGGATGGTGCGCAGCGTGATGTGCAGCGAAGGGAACAGGTTGTACGGTTTGTCGAAGCCCAGGAAGGCGTCAAAGATCGCGCCCAGCCAGCCGCCGACCTCCGGCTTTTGATGTACCAGGTGCAGCGGCATGAGGAGAAAACAAACGCCCGCGGCCAAGATGGCGAAGCTAATCCGCTTGGCCAGCGTCGTCATTTCCCGCCGGTCGCCGCAGAGGAACGGAGCGGCCACGAAGAACAGATCAATCGACATGTAAGGGATGATCATCAGCGGCACGAAGGGGATCGCCAGCTCCCACTCGACGTACCACGTGCCGACGTCGCTGCGCTGCGAGGTGATCCAGTTCGTCGTGGAGTACGCGACGAGGAATAGCGCCGACAGCCCGGCCGAGGTCGCCGCCTTGGCAATCAGGCTTGGACGCGCCGCGCCAGCGACACGCTGAAGATCCCCCACGGATCGATCTCCTGCTGAAGTTTCTCGAAGCCTGCCGCGCGCACCAACTCGTCCATCTCCGCCTGCGTGCGGCGACGCATGATCCACGGCTGGCCCTCGCGGTTGGTGAGCACGCGGGCGATGAACTCCACTTGCGGATGCCACGGCTGGTTCGTGTAAATGAGATGCCCGCCCGGCTCCACCGCATCGGCCAAGCCGCGCAGCGAGCGGAGCACCGGCTCGTTCTCTGGGAACAGCTCATACAGCCCCGAGACGATGGCAATCGTCGGCCGCGGCGTGACGGCTGCCAGCGAGGCGCGGTCGAAGGCGTCGCCGTGCGCGATCGTCGCGGTCGTCAGGCCGAGTTCTTGGGCGATTCGGCGCGCGGCATCGAGGTTCTCCTGTTGATAGTCGCGCAGCACGGCGGTGATGGGGATTCTGCTGAGCTGATGCATCGTCTCGAGCACGTAGCGGCCCGGCCCCGAGGCGATGTCGAGCAGCCGCACGGGCCGGCCAGAGGCGTTCGTTCGTTCGATCGTAGTTCGCAGCATCTGTTCCAGATGCACACGTCGCTGGCGGATGCCGCGCCAGCCGATGCTGTTCAGGTAGGAGCGGTCCATGGCCCGGCCCAGCGGCGTGGTCCCGTGGGGGCGATTCTCGTACACGTAATCCAGCGTCACGCCGGAGTCGAAGCCCGCGCGCCAGCCGAGCTGGATGCCTCGGCTGAGCCGGCCCAAGGTCTTCATCGCCGCGCGCGTCACGGCGTAGGAGAGCCCGCCGGGCTGGCGGAGGCGGTCGTATTCCGCCTTGGTGTAGCCGCGCTTGTCGGCATCCAGGAGCGATAGCCGCTGCGGCGGCTGCGCGAAGCGCTCGAGAATGAATTCACGGATTCTGGCGACAACCAGGCGGCGGTCCTTCTCGTGAAAAACGGCGTGGTACATGCCGGGAAAGACTTCCATCCGTTTAATCGGCGAGGAGAGGCCGTTGAAGAACTTCCGCTGCGCGGAGAGCTTGACGACCCAATCCGCGCCCGCGCCAATCATCAAGGTCGGCACCGTGATCGCACCAGCGTCGGCCATTAGCCGCGTAGACGTGTCGTACAGGTCGAGCAGGATGTTCACCGCGATTTGGCGGAAGATCAGCTCATCGGCATGGTAGCGCCGAGCTTGTTCCTCGTCGTGCGTGAGCATCGTGGCTTTGACGTAGCTCTTCACGTAGCCCGGGCCCAGTAGCTTCTGCTTCAAGCGCAAGAGCGGCACGGCGAAGGGGACATAGAGCTTTACGCGAAAGGCCGGCGTGGCCAGGATGAGCGCGCGGATCGGCGGCGCGTAATCGTGCACCCAGGCGGCCACGGCGACCGCGCCGACGCTGTGCGCCAGCACGATCATATCTTCCAAGGCGATCCCGTACTGCTGGCTGATGTGCCGCACGAACACATCGATGTCTGTAATGATCGTCGCCAGGTTTTCCGCCGAGCCGCGCTCGCCGGGCGATCGGCCATGCCCGCGCGCGTCCCAGGCGAAAATGGCCACATCGTCCAGCCCCAGCGATTCGACGGTCTCCTGCCATCGTCCGGAGTGCTCGTGGCCGCGATGAAACAAGAGCAGCGCCTTCTTCGTGGGCGCCGCCGGCAGCCAGGCGCGGTAGAAAAGCTGGGCGCAGTCCGGCATGGCCACGGAGTGCTCGGTGGGCGCGCGAGCGAGCGCGCTAAGCGATGAATGCTGGACTGCGGTCATGGATATCTCTGGCTAAGGCTTGTTTAACCGCGACCCGCAGGGGAGCGTAAGCAAACGCGCTCCCCTCCGGGGCGCGGTTAAACAATATCAATACAGGTCATGAAAACAATGTACCCAGTGGAAGAACAAGGGTGCGACGTAGATCAGGCTATCGATGCGGTCGAGGATGCCGCCGTGGCCGGGGATGGTCGCGCCCATATCTTTGATCCCCAGGTCGCGCTTGATCACGCTGATGGCCAGATCGCCCAGTTGGCCGCCGATGCCCACGATCAGGCCCGTCAGCAGACAGTCTCTCACGGTAAAGTGCGGAAAGGTGAACCACAAGGCCCACGGCAAGGCCAGCGAAACGGCCAGCGCGCCCAGCGCCCCGCCCCAAGTCTTCTTGGGGCTGATGTTGCTACGAAACTGACGACGCCCCAGCAGCTTGCCGCAGGTAAACGCCGCGACGTCGCCTAGCGGCACGGCCAGCAGCAAGAACAGCAGGTAACTGTAGGCGTGCTTGGCGTTGCAGAGAAAGACCAGGTGGCCGAACATCCAACCGAAATACACAAAGCCGACAATCGCCAGGGCGATGGCCTGAAGCTGGCCCTGCACCTGGTTGCGCACGATCGGCACCAGCAGGATCAGCGCGACCACGTGCACCGGGAGCGCCATGAACATGCCATACCAGCCGGGCACGCCCTCGTAGGGCGTGGTGAGGTATGGATCGGGAATGAGCGAGACGATTCCAACCGCCAGAATGCCGAGGAACACGGCCCCGGTCATCATGCCGTCGCGGCTCAGCCCCGTCGCCCGGGCGAACTCGCGGAAGCCCAAAGCGCCGACGATCGTGAAGAACACAATAGCAGGTGCGCGCCCAAGGAAGATCGCGGCGACCACCAGCGGCACAATGATCAGCCAGCCGCGGTAGGATTTCCAAGCGTGGTCTACATCCTTCCGGAGGCCCCACCGCAGCACGGCCAACAGCCCGCCTGCCAAGACCAGCAGCCCCAGCACGACGCCCGCGTACAGGCAAAAGACGGAACTTTGCCAGGCGGCGCTGGGCGACATGTGTCGAGTCTCCGGGGCACACTAACCCGACGCGCCCGCGAGGGAATAGCCGGAGTAAACCCTCGCTTGCGCTTCGCGTTTGGTTTGGGTCGAGGCGATTTTCCACGCAGCATATCACGCGCCTTGCCGCAGGGCACGCACGATGCGGACGAGGCGCACGACGATCGTTTGCACGCAGCCGGCGACGACGACGATGTGCGTCCAGTCCAAGACCGTGAGTCCGCCGAAGCGAATCCGCTCGTCCCCCCACCAGAGCAGACCCAGCGTGATCCAGGCGCCGGCATGAAGTGTGACCATGCGCCAAGGCTTGGTCATCAGGCCGCTGAACTCGCGCTGCACGCCTACCGCTTGGCCCAGCGTACCGACATAGGCCACCAGCAGAGCGAAAATCGCGGCCCAATAACCCCCCAGCGGCTCGCACAGACCGCTATGGGCCACGGCGACAAAGATGATCACGTCTGAAAACCGGTCCGGCAGTTCATTGGCGATTTCGCCGGTGCGGCTGGCCTTGCCCGAGGCCAGCGCCACCATGCCATCCAGCATGTTCAGCCACAGCCGCACGTAGCAAAACCCCACGGCGGCGATCAAGAGGGCAGGCATTTGCCCGCTCTGCCAAAAGCAAATGCCCGCGCCCAGCGCGGCCACCATCGACGAATACGAGACCAGGTTGGGATGGATGCCCAGCCGCACGCACCATGCCACCGGCGCGGTGGCCGTGCGACGAAACCTGTCGGCAATCGGCCGCCGCCAGGTGGGTTGGTAATCCGCCATGGATGCCTGCTCAAGCGATAGGACGTAAGCCCTTCTTACCTGTCAATCTCGCCCATCACGATGTCCAGCGAGCCGACGATGGCCGGCACGTCGGCGATCAGGCAGCCGCGGCACAGCTCGTGAGTGACCGACAGGTTGCAGAACGAGCTGCTGCGCGCCCGCACGCGAAACGGGATGTGCGAGCCATTGCTGACGACGTAGAAGCCCATCTGGCCGCGGGGCGCTTCGGTCTCCAGGTAGGCCTCGCCCTTGGGGAGCTTTTGCGTGAGCTTGGTCGGCACGCCGTGCGAGCCCTTGGCCTGGCTGTACTTCTCGATACCCTCGCGGACCAGGTCGATCGATTGCATCACCTCCAGCATCCGCACGTAGAACCGGTGCCAGCAGTCGCCGAGCACCGCCTGCCGCGGCACGGGCGGGTAGTCGTGGTCCTTGGGATAGTGGCCCTCGCGCTGGCAGATGATCTCGAAGGCGTAGCCGTCGTACATCTGCGTGTAGAACTCTTCGCCGTCGCGGCGCAGGTCGTGATCGACGCCGCTGCCGCGCAGCACCGGGCCGGTGCAGCCGTAGTCGATGGCCATCTCGGCCGAGAGCACGCCCAATCCCCCGGTTCGGCGGACGAAGATCGCGTTGCTGGTCAGCAGCGTGTGGTATTCGTCGATCACCGGCACGAGCTGGTCGAGGAAGTCGGAGCACTCCTGCACCCAGCCGTGCGGCAGGTCGTGCGTGGCGCCGCCGACCGTGAGATAGCTGTAGGTCAGCCGCGCCCCGCAGGCTTTCTCGAACAGGTTGAGGATCTTTTCCCGCTCGCGGAAGGCGTACATGAACGGGCTGAAGGTGCCCAGGTCCAGCCCGTAGGCCCCCATGCCGACCAGGTGGCTGGCGATGCGGCCCAACTCGGCGATGATCACCCGCAGGTGGCGGCCCTTCTCAGGCACCTCCAGCCGCATCAGCTTCTCGACGGCCAGGGACCAGCCGAGATTCATGTTCATCGCGGCCAGGTAGTCCATGCGGTCGGTGTAGGGGATCCACTGCCGGGGCGAGAGGTTCTCGCCGATCTTCTCCGCACAGCGGTGCAGATAGCCGATGTGCGGCGTGACCTCGGAGACCACCTCGCCGTCGGTCCGCAGCACCAGCCGCAGCACGCCGTGCGTGCTGGGATGCTGCGGCCCCATGTTGACGAGCATCTCGTCGGTGCGGACGTCGAATTCGATAATGCGGGGGTCGTCAGTGGCGGTGGACATCGTATGCGTCCGTGGTTCGTTGTCAGTAGTCAGTGGTTCCTGACCGGTAGCAAATCGTGAACAGCGATAATCGCGGTGAAGTCCAGCAAGTTAACGTGAAGGCGGTCAGTCTGCTTGACGAAACCCTTTGTCACCGAGTGCGTCGGCGACAGAGCCTTGGGGCGCTTTGGTCCACATTTCTGGACCTGCACGTGGCACCGCGCAATATCTAGCACCCAATACTCGCGTACCTTCGCAGTCGCGTACAACTGAGCTTTGATGCGCGATTCATTCGTCATCATGTCAACAACGTCCACGAGCAGCAGCACATCCCTCGGGGAGGGATGCCGCGAGCGGAAGTCGGCGGGCGTACCAACGACAACGCTGAGGTCCGGCTGCGGCTCGCTGGTGGGAAGCCTGACAGGTTGACGCGTGCGAACGTGAAAACGATCTTGCGACGATCTTTCCAAAAGATCATGGAGTTTTCCGATCACATATGCGCGAGGCGGGCTTATTCTCGCCATCATCACCAACAAGCCATCCAACAATTCGACTCCGTCATCCTCGCCAAGTATCCCCGCCTTTCCGAGTGCATAGTATTCCTTGATGGAAAAGCGGCGCAGCGGGAGCTCGCGGGCCAAGCTCAGCCCATCGTCGCGATATTTAGCAACGTCATTCATGCCTAGCGCGAGCAGCGATGCGCGATCCTTTGGTGTCTATTCTTCTTTCGTCGGAACCAATTGCAATTGCTTCTGGAATACCTCCAAGCGGTCCGTCAACTCTTTGGTCCTCGCTTGATGGCTCGAAACCAGCAGCATCGTGGCGTTGTATCGCGACTGTATTAGTGTGGCACGAAGCAGGCGGAGGCGTTGATACACGAAGCCTTTCTGTTGCGGCGCCTTGAGTTCTGTTTCGACCTCTTTGGCCAAAGCCAACAGCTTCGAAAGATCGCTCAGTGCCTTGTCTTCTGCGGGAACGGACATCTTCTTGGCAAGTTCCAAAAGACCCGCGACCAATTGTGCCGTATACGTGGCCAATTCGAGAGCATCGCGTTGGTACGTCGTCTCGTCTTGCGCGCCGGTTACCAGATTCACCTCCCGCATCTGTGCATCCAGTCGTCCTTCCAAGTACGTGAAGATAGCGGCATTCAGCTGGTTCATTCCGTCGTA
Organism: Planctomycetia bacterium; assembly: GCA_041497795.1. GTDB lineage: Bacteria > Planctomycetota > Planctomycetia > Pirellulales > S012-138 > JBGQHD01. The sequence goes on along the minus strand of JBGQHD010000008.1, from coordinate 2,841 downwards.
CGCCGCCTGCTGACCGCTCAGCGCCTGAGTGCTGATGCCTCGAAGTGCGGTTTGGGCCAACATGATTTGCTGCGAAGCCAGAGTGTCGACCACTCTCTGCATTCGGGTCGTTTGGGTCGAGAGCTCGTCGCTTGCTGCTGAGATCTTCGTGAGGGAAGAATTCGACACGTCTCGGATTTCGGACGATGCCGAAGCCAGATTATTCATTCGCGAGTCGAAATCGCGCTTGTCAAGCGAGTCGAAAACGAAGACCTGACCGTAAGAACAACAATCGCGAGAAAGAGCGTTCGACCCCGCCAGTTAATGTGACTCAGCCAGGCGCGCGCGTGGTGATACCATCGATTCCCCCTCGGTTTCGGAAGCGTATCTTCAACGCACCTCCACCAACCAGCGAGCAGCCCTGCCGCCGTGAGCGAAAGCATGCAAACGTATTTCAGAATATCCATCGTTGCTCCATAGCAGCATGCGCCCACGAGAAGGTCTGCCATTCATGCCGCGCAAAGCAGCTACCGGCACCGTATCCCGTGGTACTCCAGCGGCATCTCGTAGTCCTTCCGCAGCGGGTGGCCGACCCAGTCTTCCGGGCACAAAATCCGCCGCAGGTTGGGGTGCCCGGTGAAGTAGACGCCGGAGAGGTCGTACACTTCGCGTTCGTGCCAGTCGGCGGTGCGCCACACGCCGCTGACGGTCGGCACCTCGGGCAATCGGGCGTCATCACCGCCGGCCGAACTGTTACCAGCCGCTGAGCTGTTGCCCGGCGTGCCGTCCTTCCAGCGCGGCAGCATCACTTTGATCACCAAGCTGCGCTTGAACGGCAGGCTCCAGAGGTGGTAGACGACCTCCAGGTGCGGCTCGAAGCCGGCCTTGGCGGCCTTTTTGGGGTCCGGCTCGCAGTAATCGACGCCGGTAATGCAGCAAAGCATGTTGAACCGCAGGTCCGGCTCGTCGCGCAAATACCGGCAGACATCGACCACGGCGGCCGGGGCGACTTCGATCCACGGATCGAGGGCCTCGAGGTTGGCGCCGGTGATCCGCTCGCCAAACGTGGACTTCAGCCGGTCGAGAAAAAGCTGTGCGGTCATAGCGGAAGGGAGCATGGATGTCGATCAGACAACGGCCGCCTGCCTGGGCGGCGGGCGATGGGCGGCCGCCTGCGCCGGCGCGGCGGCTCGTTCCCGGCTCATGGCGCGGACCCAGTCGAGGTCGCCCCGCATCCACACGTAGGCGAAGCCCACCAGGACCACGCCGAAAAAGACCAGGATGTCCACGAAGGAAAACCAAGCCAGCTTCTGCGCGCTTTTGGTGATGGCGACTTCATCCGTCAAGCTGGGCTGTTCCGCGCGGGGCACTCCCATTTCGTCGTAAATGCTCCTGATCGGGGACGTACCCTTGTCCTTGGAGCGTTGGACCGCGGCGTGCAGCGAGGGGTCCTTGAGGTGCGTCGCCTTGCCGAAGACCATCGCCCAGGGGAAGAAGAAGGCCACTTCCACGTCGAAGATCAAGAACAAGAGCGCGACCACGTAGAACCGCAAGTCGAACTGCACGTAGCTGGAGCCGATCGTCGGCTCGCCGCACTCGTAGATTTCCCGCTTCTCCTCGTGCGGGTCGCTGGGCCGCAGGAACCGGCCGATGAGCAGGTTCACGAACACGAACGACAGCCCTGCCGCGACGAAGAGCGCAAGATAGGCGACGATGGCGATGGAGTTCATAGGGGGTCGGCGGTCATTTGTCCGTGATCAGTAGGTAGCCGAAGTCGCCAGACTTCGGGGTTGGCTGAACTCTGGCGAGTTCAGCTACGACTGTTGTCAATTGTTCTCCGCAACGTTGCCCGCCCCGGCCAGCGGTTGGCGGCCGCCGAAGCCGGCTTCCAGCTCGTGCCAGAAGTCGATCCGCAGCTCGCCGAGCTTCCAGCACAGGAACACCACGCGGCCGTCCATCAAGCAGGGGAAGTCCACCAGGCCGACGAAGGGGTCCTTCGGCTCCACGCCCAGTTCTTGCAGCTCGCGGACGTATTCGCGGAGCTGGTCGTGGTCCTTTTCCAGCTCGGTCTCCACTTGCTCCAGCTCTTCGTTGTATAGCGGATTGGACGAAGCGCCGTGCCGGCCGGCCATCAGCAGCGTCAACCGCTGCCGCCGCTCCTCCACGTCGCGCGCCAGCCGCACCATGTCTGTGACGATGGCCCGCACCAGCGGCAACGTGGCGTTGGCCTGCTCGGGGGTAAACAGCTTGGCACGTTCCGGGGCGTGGCTGGGCATGGCGGGAGGGACAGGAATCAGGAGGCAGGGGTCAGGGATCAGGGATCAGGAGTCAGGCGGCAGAAGTCCGATGAGCGTCGATGCCGACGTCTGACTCCTGCCCCCTGACTCCTGACCCCTGTCATCACGCGTTCGGCCCTCCGTGCACCGGCTCGACGATCACCTTGCTGCTGGCCACGGCGGTGGGGTTCAGCGTCGCCCGGCCCCAGGCCACGTCCAGCGGCAGCCGCGCGAAATCGACGATGCAGCCGTCCCGGCTGTAGCAGCTCAGGTCGTGCGTGGCACCCATGAAGATGCAATCGACCGGGCAGGGCTCCACGCACAGCGCGCAGAACATGCACTTGGTGTAGTCGATCGTGAAGTCGGTGATCTTGAAGCCCTTGCCCTTCGTCGAGCGCTCCTTGCCGATGTAGATGCAATCGACCGGGCAGGCGCGGGCGCACTGGTCGCAGGCGATGCACGTCGTCAGGTCGAACCGATGGAAGCCGCGATACCGCGGCGCGACCGGCACCGGCAGTTCGGGATACTCATACAGCTCGGTGAACGTCTTGCGCTTTGGGTCGTACGTCCTCAGCCAGTAGCGCAT